>CAXNGA010000077.1:0-7161 GCA_964201375.1 Kaistiaceae bacterium | reverse complement strand
ACCAGGAAGTCGCGCGCGCCCTCGGGCGAGGACGCCGTCAGGATCGGCGTCTGGAATTCTATGAAGCCGGCGCCCGTCATCCGGCGGCGGATCGAGGAGATGATCTGCGACCGCCGGACCACGTTCTTGTGCAGACGGTCACGGCGGAGGTCGAGGAAGCGGTAGCGAAGCCGCGTATCCTCGGGGTATTCGGTGTCGCCGAACACCGGCATCGGCAGTTCGGCGGCCGCGGAGAGAACCTCGATGTCGCCAGCGAACACCTCGATCCCGCCGGTCGGCAGCCCCGCGTTGACGGTCTCGGGGGTGCGCGCCTTCACGACGCCGTCGATGCGGACGACCCACTCGGCGCGCACGGTCTCGGCTACCTTGAAGCCCGACGAATCGGGATCGGCGACGATCTGCGTGACGCCGTAATGGTCGCGGAGGTCGATGAAGAGGAGGCCGCCATGGTCGCGGACGCGGTGGACCCAGCCCGACAGGCGCACGGTCGCGCCGACATCAGTGGCGCGCAAGGCGCCGCAAGTGTGGCTGCGATACGCGTGCATGGCGAGAACCCGACCTTCGTGGACGCCGGAAGACCCCATTCCGGCGGCCGGGAGAAGCACATGGGCCCCTGCCTTTGTCAAGGCAAGCGGGCAGTGCCGGAACGGCATGGGATCAATGGCTTGCCCGTCTTCGCTGACTGGCGACAAGCGCAATGCGAAGGACTATAGGACTGGCATGGAGCTGATTTCGAAAACTGCGGAACTAGCCGCGGCATGCGACCGTCTCGCCGGGGCCGACACCATTACCGTCGACACCGAGTTCATGCGGGAGACGACCTACTGGCCGAAACTGTGCGTCATCCAGCTGGCGAGCCCCGACGAGGCCGTCATCGTGGATGCGATGGCGCCCGGCATCGATCTTGGCCCGTTCTTCCGCCTGATGGCCGACGAGGCGGTGCTGAAGGTCTTCCATTCGGGACGGCAGGACATCGAGATCGTCTGGCATCTCGGCGGCCTCATCCCGCACCCGATCTTCGACACCCAGGTCGCCGCGATGGTCTGCGGTTTCGGTGATTCGATCAGCTACGAACAGCTGGTCCAGCGTCTGACCGGCGGCCGGATCGACAAGTCCTCGCGCTTCACCGACTGGGCCCGGCGCCCGCTGTCGGAAAAGCAGATCACCTACGCCATCGAGGACGTGACCCATCTCCGCGAGGTGCACCTGAAGCTCACCGCGCAGCTCCTGACCGCCGGACGGCGCGACTGGCTGAAGACCGAGATGGACATCCTCACCTCGGTCGAGACCTATCGGCAGGAGCCGGACGAAGCGTGGAAGCGCCTCAAGATGCGCGCCCGCCGGCCGGTGGAGCTGCAGCTCGCCAAGGAAATCTCGGCGTGGCGCGAGCGCGAGGCGCAGCGGCGCGACATGCCGCGCGGACGCGTCCTCAAGGACGACGCCCTCTATGAGATCGCCGCGCAGCAGCCGGCGACCGAGGATGCGCTGTCGGCGCTTCGCTCGATCGGACAGGGTTTTGCCCGGTCGCGCTCGGGCGAGGAGATTCTCGCCATCGTCAACCGCGTGCTCGCCATCCCGCGCGACCAGCTGCCGAAACTGCCGCGCGAACGGTCGAACAACGACGCCAACGGCGCAGCCGTCGACCTCCTGAAGGTCCTCCTCAAGATGACCTCGGAAAGCCATGGCGTGGCACCGAAGCTGATCGCCAATGTCGACGACCTCGAGGCGATTGCGGCCGACGACGAGGCGGACGTCCCTGCCCTCTCCGGCTGGCGGCGCCAGCTGTTCGGCGAAACGGCGCTGCGGCTCAAGCGCGGCGAGGTGGCGCTGAAACTCAACGGGCGGAAGGTGCTGCTGGTGGAGTCCGGCGGGCCGGGCACAGCGGAAGCGGCGGAGTAGAGGCAGCCGTCAGACCCGCATCGACAGAAAAATACGCCCCTTTAGAGAAGAATCGGCGCGTGGAGTATTTTCGCGTCCGACCCCGCCTTCCAAAACACGCCGCAGCTGTTTAGAGTGCACTGGAACACGCTTGGCGTGCTCAAGTGCGTTGCCGTGGATGTCTGGGGGTAGCATGCTTGAAATGTTGGCGCGCAGCGCTGTGGGCGGATTTGGTGCGGCTGCTGGTCGGGACACATACAAAGAACTCAAGAAGCAAGATCTTATCCTTTGGCTGATCGCCGGTCTTTTTCTTGTTACTTGGGGATATAGAGGCATCGCTCGGAACGCGAGTAACTCAACGCGCACGAATGCTGCGGCACGGATTGTTGGAAGCGCCTTACTTGTAATGGGCGGCACTGCGCTGATCTACTTTGTGTTCCTGGTTCTTGTCCCGGAAGAGAGCCGTACCAATGCGATCTGGATAACGCTTGGATTCCACGGGATCTCTGCAATCGTTGGTGTGATATGGGGTACGAGCATAAAATCCCGCGAGATGACTGAAATAAGCATCGCCCAACACAACTTGAAGTTCCTGGAAGATCATGGGCTCCGCGATAGTGCCTTCGAATCCGACCTGATCGAGGATGACGAAGGTAACCGCCTGCGTGTGAGGGAAACCCGCGACGACGCGATCGTATTTACTGTTGTCGGGCGCCGGGGGCTAAGGGCCGCCATTTCGCTCAACGATGGACGAATGGTCAGCTACTCGGGAATAGTCACCCTCTAGTGACTAGGCCTCGATCACGATCGCGGCCTGCTTGCCGATCAGTTTCCCGAGCGACGACAGGCGGCGCATCACGCGCTCGCCGGCCAGTGCCTGAAGGTCGGGTGGCAGGACCAGCGCAAGGTCACCGCCGCGCTGCTGGAGGCGGACGCGGGTCACCACGCCCGGCATCGCCGCCGAGATCATATGCGCCACGCGGAGTGTTGCGCCAAGGACGCGGGCGCGCTCGATGAGGCGCGGCGCGGCGATCTCGCGGAGCCTTGGCGATGCGGCTTCGGCGCTGACGCCCTCGTGGCGGTAGTAGATCGCCAGCGCCAGGAACGCGCGCCCCGGATGGTCGATGCCGATGAAGGCGGCGTTCGCGATCATGTTGAGGCTCTGCAGCCCGCGGTACTCGGCGTGGGCGCGCCAGCCGACATCGGCGAGGAGACACGCTGCCTTCCGGAGACGGACCTCGTCGGTGGTCTCGTTGATCCCGAGCGCGGCGAACGCGCCGTCGGTCCACGCAGCCAGTTCGCGGGCGTGTGCGGGCGAGCGCGACCGCAGCACGGCGAACTCGTCCGCCGCCGCCAGGAGCGGATCCTCGCCCCGGAGGTACTCGGGCAGAAGATCGTAGAGGTGGCCTTCGCGCAGGCCGAGCGCCGACATCACGAGCCGTGCCGGCTTCATCGCGGCGAGTATCTCGCCCAGCACCACGGCGCCATAGCGCAGGAGTCCGCGCCGGCTCTTCGAGACCGCCTCGATCGAATCGAGCGATTCAACGTCGTGGCGGGCGACCATGCGACAGAACTCCACCGCCTCGCTGGTATCGATCGCGTACTGGTGCATGACGCGCAGCGGGTAGCCGGTCTGCTGCATGTGGAGCCGCGCGAGGGAACGCCAGGTACCGCCGATGGCGTAGAAATCCCGCTTCCTGCCCTTTTCGAGGACCGTGGAGGCTTCGAGGGCCTTGGCCGCGATCTTCTCGGCCCTGGCGACATCGCTACCCGATGCGCCCTCGAGGGCGAGGCCGCCGAGCGGGAACGTCTCCCCGCCCCCGATGATGCGGCCGCTTATGTCGACGACTTCGAGGCTCCCCCCACCCAGATCGCCGGCGATGCCGTCGGGGTTGACGATGCCGGCGATGATGCCCATCGCCGAAAGGCGAGCCTCCTCCTGACCCGGGATCACCGCGGGAGTGACACCGGTGATCCGCTCGACCTCGTCGATGAAGGCGGGGCCGTTCTTCGCACTGCGCACCGCGGCGGTGGCGAGGACGTGGACCGAGCCGACACGAATCTGGTCGTTGATGGCGCGGAAGCGCCGGAGGGAAGCCAGTGCGGACACGACCGCACCGTCGTCCATCCGGCCGTTGGTCGAGACGCCGCGGCCAAGGCCGCAGAGCGCCTTCTCGTTGAAGAGTTGCGTCGGCGAGCGGCTCAGCCGTTCGTAGACCACGAGGCGGACCGAGTTCGAACCGATGTCGATGACGGCAATCGGCGCCTCGCCGTTGATCCGTCCCGGCGCGATTTCACGGCCGGCGGCATCAAGCACGAGGCTGGCGTCGGATGGCCTTTGGGGAATCGAGCTTGAGGGATTTTCCACGGCCCGAGAGACTCGGATTGGTCATGAAGTATTGATGGGCGTTAAAGCGCCTTTCGCCCTTGCGCGGCAATACCCGAACCGACGTTCCGTCCGGGAGCACCGTCCAGCTCTGCTGATTGTCGGCGAGGTTCGCGACCATGATCTGATCGAGAATCTGCTGGTGCACCGTGGGGTTGAGGATCGGCACGACCGCCTCGACACGCCGGTCGAGATTGCGCTGCATCATGTCCGGCGAGCCGATGTAGACGAGCGCCTCCGGAGACGGCAGGCCCGCGCCGTTGCCGAAGCAGAAGATGCGCGCGTGCTCGAGGAAGCGCCCGACGATGGACTTTGCCCGGATCCGCTCAGACAAGCCCGGAATGCCGGGACGTAGGCAGCAGATGCCGCGTACGACGATGTCGATCTCGACCCCGGCCTGGCTCGCGCCATAGAGCGCATCGATGATCTGCGGATCGACGAGGGAGTTCATCTTCATCCAGATCTGGCCAGGGCGGCCGGCCTTAACATGATCGACCTCGGCCTGGATGAGCTTCAGCATGTGGTTCCGCAGCATCGTCGGCGAGATCGAAATGCGCTCGAGCTCGACCGGCTCGGAGTACCCCGTGATGAAGTTGAAGACGCGCCCGACATCGCGGGCGATGACGGGATCGGCCGAGAAGAACGAGAGGTCCGTGTAGATGCGCGCCGTGACCGGGTGATAGTTGCCGGTGCCGATGTGGACGTAGCTCGTGAGCCGCCCCGACTCGCGGCGGACGACGAGCGACAGCTTGGCGTGGGTCTTCAGCTCGACGAAGCCGTAAACGACCTGGACGCCGGCGCGCTCGAGGTCGCGCGCCCAGCGGATGTTCGCCTCCTCGTCGAAGCGGGCCTTCAGCTCGATGAGGGCCGTGACGGACTTGCCGTTCTCGGCCGCCTCGATCAGCGCGCGGACGATCGGCGAATCCTTCGAGGTGCGGTACAGCGTCTGCTTGATCGCAACGACATTGGGATCGGACGCGGCCTGGAGCAGGAACTGCACCACCACGTCGAACGATTCGTATGGATGGTGGACGACGAGGTCCTTCTTGCCGATGGCCGCGAAGCAATCACCGCCGAAATCGCGGATGCGCTCGGGGAAGCGCGGCGTGAACGGCTCGAACTTCAGCGCCGGCCGGTCGACGGCGACGAGCTGCGACAGGTCGTTGAGGGCGAGCAGCCCGTCGACCACGGACATCTCCTCCCCGGCGATGCCGAGCTGGCGGCAGACGAGCTGGATGAGCGCCGGCGGCATCGACTGCTCGACCTCGAGACGGATCACCGACCCGCGCCGACGGCGCTTGAGCGCCGTCTCGAACAGGCGGACGAGGTCCTCGGCCTCTTCCTCGACCTCGAGGTCGGAGTCCCGGATGATGCGGAACGCCGCCTGGCCCTCGACCTTGTGGCCGGGGAAGAGGCGGTCAGTGAAAAGCGCGATCGCCTGTTCGAGGCTGATGAACCGGTCGACACCCGGCTCGGCCGCCGGAAGGTGAATGAACCGGCTGATCGTGCCGGGAACGCGGATGAGCGCGTTCATCCGCGCGCCGGTCCGCAGCCGGACGAGCTGCAGGGCGAGCGAGAAGCCGAGATTCGGAATGAACGGGAACGGATGCGCCGGATCGATCGCCAGCGGCGTCAGGACCGGAAAGATCGAATCGAGGAAGTGGTTCCGGAGCCATTCGCGCTCGACGGTCGTCAGGTCAGGGCTGTCGACCAGGAAGATGCCGGCCTTTGCGAGATCACGGCGGAGGCTCGCCCAGGTGGCCTGCTGGTCCTGGGTGAGGCGGACGACACCATCGTTGATGACGCGGAGCTGCTCGGCGGGCGTCCGCCCGTCATCGGAGAGGAGCGCGATGCCCTCGCGCACCTGACCCTTGAGGCCGGCAACGCGAACCATGAAGAACTCGTCGAGATTGTTTGCGGAGATCGACAGGAAGCGCAGCCGCTCCAGCAGCGGGTGAATCAGGCTCGACGCCTCTTCCAGCACGCGGCGGTTGAAGTGCAGCCACGAAATCTCGCGGTTGACGAAGCGATCCGGGTGCGACCGGAGGCGCTCCCCCTCGGACGAGGGAGCGGATGCGGCGGAGGCCGGCTGGGAGGGGGCGGTGATGGTCTGGTCCATGGGATCTTGCCTGAACCAGCAACGTACTACGGAATTGTGACCATTTGTTCCTCCTCGCCCGGGTCGACGATGCTTTCGTCACGAAGAATCCGCGCGGCGAGCTGCCTCGTCACGGGGCGGCCGGTGGCAAGGGCCGCCCGGTCGAGCTTCCGGACCAGTGTCGCCGCAGCCGCGAAGGAGCGCTCTATCCGCGGGAGGATGTAGTCGATCAGCGACCCGCCGACCGAGAGTTGCCGGTCGGCAAAGAGCTTCACCAGCACCTGCGCCAGGAGCGCCTCGTCGGGCGCAGCAAGCGCCAGGGGGTGGGCCGCGCGGAGACGCGAGACGAGGTCCGGCAGTTCCCCGGCGCCCGCGATCGGGCTCCGCGCGGTGAGAAGCACCGACGCGCCGCGCTCGCGGGCGCGGTTGAGAAGATGGAAGAGGACCGCGTCGTCATGGGAACCGCGGTCGATGTCCTCCACCGCGACGGCACCTGATGCCGCAAGATCGTCGACCACGGCTTCGGTGAGCGCCGATGCGGCGATGGCTCGGCCGCCGGCAATCCCCTGCCAGATCGCCACCAGATGGCTTTTTCCCGAGCCCGCGGGGCCGGACAGCGCCACCACCGGAGACGGCCAGTCCGGCCAGGCTTCGATGAGCGCCAGCGCATTACGGTTTGCAGCGCCCACGATGAAGTCGTCGCGGCCGAGCGCCGGCGGCAGATCGAGCGGGAGGGCGAGTTGTGCGGCGGTCATCGTCGCGCCGCCGGTGCCCGGGAGGCGCCGGAGATCACTCGGCA
>CAXNGA010000076.1:0-7167 GCA_964201375.1 Kaistiaceae bacterium | reverse complement strand
CGTTCCTGATGGCGCCGGAGTCCGTCGAGGCGAACCGGCGCTCGTGGATCGACGAGTGGATCGCGGCGCTGGTGCGATAGCGGTCCCGGGGGTGACGACCGTGGCCGGCGTTCCGAGCGTTGCAGCGCGTCCGCGTCGCTCCTTCACCTCTCCCCGGTGGGGAGAGGTCGCCGCTCAGCGGCACGTGAGGGGGGGCCAACGGTCCGGCTCACTCTCCCCCTGTGCTGCGCCATGCGCGAGGCCCGTCGCAGGAGTGCCGCCGCTGGCGGTGGTCCCCCCCCAACCGCGCGCAGCAGGCTGCGGTCGACCTCTCCCCAGCGGGGAGAGGTGTCCTTTTGCCGGGGTGACGAATGAAGTTGGGGAGCGCTCCCCCTCCCTCGCACGGCGGGGGCGGCCGTGAGACGCCTTCCCAGCCTCCTCGCCCTCGCGCTGATCATCGGCATCGTTGCGCTCGGCTTCGCGGGGCTCCTCTCGGCCGGCGGTTCGGGCGCTTCGATCGACTGGGGCTATGTGTGGAGCCTCGTCCGGATCAGCCTCATCCAGGCGGGTCTGTCGACGGCCGTGTCGCTCGTTCTCGGCGCCGCGCTGGCGCTGGCGCTGGCGCGGCGGTCGCGGTTCCGCGGGCGGATGGTCCTGATCGCCGGCTTCAACGCCGCGACCGTGCTGCCGGCGATCGTGACGGTCTTTGCCATCGTCGCGCTGTTCGGCCGCTCCGGCTGGATCGGCGAGGCGGCCCGCGCGGTGGGGTTCGACTATGGGAGCTGGGTCTACGGCCTCGACGGCGTTCTCCTTGCACACATCCTCCTCAATGCGCCGCTCGCCGCGCGCGTCTTCCTGGCGGGGCTCGGCGCGGTGAGCGCGGAGGAATGGCGGCTCGCGGCGCAGCTCGGCATGCCGCCGGCCTCGGTGTTCCGCTTCATCGACTGGCCGGTGCTGCGGCGCGAGGCGTCGGGGGTGGCGGCGCTGATGTTCCTGGCCTGCTTCTCCTCGTTCGCGATCGTGCTGGCGCTCGGCGGCGGCCCTCGGGTTTCGACGCTGGAGGTCGCGATCTACGAGGCCGTCCGGTTCGAGGCGGACTTCTCCCGCGCCGCGGTCCTCGCACTGGTTCAGGTCGGCGCGTGCGCGGCAATCCTCCTGCCGGCGCTCGTCCTGTTCGGCCGGCGGCTGGCCGAACAGCCGCCGGGCGGCCTTGTGGCGCGACGCCCGGACGTGGCCTCGCGAAGACTGCGCGCGTTCGATGTCGCAATCCTCGCGCTGATGAGTTTCCTCGTCCTCGTCCCGATGGCGACGATCGCCGTGCGTGGCGCGGCCTCGGTGGCGTCCCTCGCCGACGGCGCGGTGCTTTCGGCGGTCCTGACGAGCCTTGCGATCGGCGCCCCTGCGGGCGTCCTTTCCGTCTTCCTCGCGCTCGGTCTTGCCACGCTCGCCCGCGACCTCCGGCTCCGGCTGCTCCGGCCGGGTCTCGCCGATCTCACCGGTGCGGTCGCCACGCTCGTTCTCGTCGTGTCGCCGATCGCGCTCTCGGCCGGCCTCTTCGTCACGATCCGGCAGTGGGTGAACCCGTACGCCGTCGGCATTCCGCTCGTCATCGTCGTCAATGCGCTGATGGCACTGCCCTTCACCTACCGCCAGATCGAGCCGCCGCTCCTGCTCGCGGCAGAACGCTTCGGCCGGCTCGGCGACAGCCTCGGCCTTCGCGGGCTCGCGCGGCTGCGCCTCGTCGAGTGGCCGCTCCTGCGCGCGCCGCTCCTCGTGGCGCTGGCGATGGCTACGGCCCTTTCCCTCGGCGATCTGGGCGTTGCCTCCTTCTTCGGCCAGGGCGAACTCGTCACGCTGCCGGTGCTTCTCTACGAGCGCCTCGGCTCCTATCGGGTCGCGGAAGCGGGATCGGTGGCGCTCCTCCTCACCCTGCTCGTCGCCGGCCTCTTCCTTCTCGCCCAGCGCGTTTCGGGAGGCCTCGTTGCTCGTCCTCGATGATGTCCGCGTCGTCTATCCGGACTTCGAGGTCCGCTACGACCTCACGGTTCCGGCGGGCGCCCTGTGTGCGCTGATCGGCCCATCGGGTGGGGGCAAGACGACGCTCCTCCACACAATCGCCGGCTTCGCCAGCGTGGCATCGGGAACGATCAGGTTCGACGGCCGGGACCTCACCAAGCTCGCTCCGGCGGAGCGGCCGCTGTCGATCCTGTTCCAGGACCACAATCTCTTCCCGCATCTGACAGCGGCGCAGAATGTCGGCCTCGGCATCGATCCGCGCCTCCGCCTCGACGCCGCTGCGCGCCAGCGGGTCGAGGATGCGCTCGGGCGCGTCGAACTCGCCGGCCTCGGCGGCAGACGCCCGGCGGAACTGTCGGGCGGGCAGCGGCAGCGGGTGGCGATCGCAAGGGCGCTCGTCCGCGACAAGAAGCTGATGCTCCTCGACGAGCCTTTCACCGGCCTCGATCCGGGGCTCCGGGCAGACATGATCGCGCTCGTGGATACGCTCCGGCGCGAGCGCGGCCTGACGGTCCTGATGGCGATCCACTCGCCGGAGGACGCAGCGTCTGTGGCCGACCTCGTTGCGTTCGTCGCCGACGGCCGGGTGGATGCCGTCGGGCCGCCAGCGGAAATCCTCGCGCCGGGCCGGTCGCCGAAGCTCGACCGCTACTTCCGCCGGGGCTAGTCGCGCGCTCAGGTCTTCGTCGTCTCGTCCGCCTTCCTGCCGCGCTGGCTGGCGTCGTAGGCGACACCGAAGGCGATACCGATCGCGACGCCGCCGCCGACATTGTCGAACACGAGGGCACCCAGGGCGACGCCGAGCACGATGCCGACCGTCAGTCCCGTCATGCTACCGCTCCGAAGTCAGGAGGAAGTCGAGCCCATGCGGGTATCCTGCCGCTTCAGCCCGACCAGGGGAAATCGCGGACGAGCCTTTCGGCCTGCGCCACTTCCTCGGTCGTGAGGAGGCGGGCGATCAGGTCACGCCGCGCGAGCGCATCGATGTCGCCCTGGTTGCCGGCGAGTGTGAACCACGCATAGGCGAGGATCACGTCGCGCGGGACGCCGCGGCCGATGTCGTAGAGCATGCCAAGATTGTACTGCGCGATCGTATGGCCCTGGTCCGCCGCCATCCTGTACCAGCGCGCGGCCTCACGGACGTTGCGCGGCACCCCGTCGGCATTGGCGTAGATGCCGGCGATGTTGTTCTGGGCGTCGGCATAGCCCTGCTCGGCGGCGAGAAGATACCAGCGCAGGGCCTCCTCGTTGTCTTCCGGCACGCCGATGCCGTTGTCGAAGACGTAGCCGATGTTGTTCTGCGCCGGGGCGAAGCCCTGCGCGGCAGAGCGGCGATACCAGTCGAGCGCCACCGCGTGATCGACGGTAACGCCGCGGCCGAGTTCATACATGAAGCCGAGTTCGTTCTGGGCCTCCGCGTCCCCGGCCCCGGCGCCGACGGCGTACCAGCGCAGGGCCTCGGCGTAGTCCCGGACGACGCCGCGGCCTTCCCCGTAGAGCCCGGCGAGCGCCACCATCGCGCGGACTTCTCCGGCGTTGGCGGCGATCCGGTAGAGGAGGGCCGCTTCGGCGTAGTCGCCACGAACATGCGCCGCCGCGCCGTCCTCGTAAGGACCGGCGACGGCAGGGGCGGTCGCGACGAGAGCGGCCAGGCCGAGCGCTGCGAACAGACGCTTCACTGCGCGGGATACTCCCTCAAGAATTCAAAACCATCAAACGATGCAACTGCCGGCAGGGCGAGAGGATTCCGGACGATCCGGGTTCACGCTCCCGGCATCAGGGCCCGCCCTGCGAAGTATCCGGCGAGCGAAGCAACTGCCGTGAGTGTCGCGCCCCAGATGATGTCGACCACCGTGACCGAGACAGACCAGCCCTTGAGCGTGGCGAGATTGGTGATGTCGTACGTGCCGTATGCGGCGGCGCCGAGGACGGCGCCGAGGGCCAGCGCCATGAGCCAGCTGTCCTGGTTCTGCGCCGGGATCACGGCGAGGACCACGGCGGCGGCGCTGTAGAAGACGTAGAAGGCGGCAGCGACCGGAATGTTCGGGTTGTCGAGGAGAAGCGCCCCCAGCCTCGGCCGATAGAAGTTCGGCGACATCACGTTCAGCCAGATGTAGTCGAGCCCGAGGAATACGATCGTCGTTGCGACGTAGGAGGCGACGTAGCGCATGGCGTCAGATTCCGAGGAAGGGCTGGAACAGCCGAGGAAGGCCGCGGAGCTTCAGCCTTGCATCGGTGACGGCGAGGCAGATGCAGTCCTCGCCCGCGACCGCGATCGGCTGGTGCTCGACCTCGTCGTCCGCTTCCTCGATGTCGCCACGCACGAACATGCCGCCTTCGTCGTGGAAGGCGCCCTGGAGCACGAGCGTCAGTTCACGGCCGCGATGGCTGTGCACCGGCATCGCCGCGCCCGCGGCTATCCGCAGGAGCCGCGCAGTCGTGGAGCGGTCGCCGGTGGGAATGATGAAGGTCTGCGCGCTCGGGCTGAGCCTGCGCCAGGCGATGCCGCGGCCGTTTCCGAGGTAGCTGCGAAGGGGCTCGGGGAAGAGGGGGTCGGATGGGGGCGACGGTTTCCGCGGCTCCGGAGCCGTGCCGCCGGCCTCGATCCGGGCGAGCGTTGCCGCAAGCACGTCCTCGCCGACAGGCTCGGGCTCTATGGCCTCCATCATCGCGCCGCCGATCGCCTCCGCCGCCAGGACGCGGCTCCGGCATTCGGGGCAAAGGGCGATATGGGTCGCGATCGCAAGGCTCCAGCCTTCCGACAGATTGCCGGCGGCGTAGTCGAACAGGATCGCATCGCTCAGGTGCTTGGTGGGCATCGTCAGAGATCGTCTTGAGGCTGGGCGAGGGCGCCGCGGAGCTTGCCGAAGGCCAGGCGGATGCGTGACTTCACGGTGCCGAGCGGCAGTCCGAGCTGCCCGGCGATCGTCGAATGGGAGAGGTCGTCGTAAAACGACATGCGAAGGAGGGACCGCTCGGCGTCCGAGAGGCGCGACAGGGCCTCCGTCAGCCTGGTGGCCTCCTGCTCGCGGCCAACGGCCGCGTCAGGCGCCTCGACCGCCTCCGGCGCGAGCGCGGGATCGTCCGCCTCGATCTCGGGATGCTTCTCCCGGCGGTAGGCGTCGATGCGGAGATTGCGGGCGATCGTGAAGATCCACGTCGAAGCCGAGGCCTTCTGTGGATCGTAGCGGTCCGCCTTGCGCCAGACGGCGACCATTGTCTCCTGGACCAGTTCCTCGGCGCCAGCGGCCGTGCCGCCCAACCGGAGCAGGTAGCTCTTGAGCCGCGGCGAGAAGTGGCGGAATAGCTCCGCAAACGCCGCCTTGTCCCGGCTTGCGGCTACGGCGCAAAGGAGACGCGAGAGTTTTGCAGGGTCCATTGGCGCTGCGTCACGCCTGGACGTCGCCGTTCCGGTTTCCATCCGAGCGTCCGCCAGCCGCGCGGGACGTACCTGCCCGCGGATGGGAAAATGCCACGTTAGCAGCACGGAGGGAACAGCGTTGCTCATGGCGTTGGATACGAAGCGGTTTCGGCAGCGGATCACGCGTCCGACACAATGGTGCGTCAGTCCGCCTTCGCCTCGATCGCAAGCGCGTGGAGTCCGGCCGCGATCTCCCCGGCCAGGGCGGCATTGATCGCCCGGTGGATTTCGAGCCGGCTCCTGCCGCGGAACGCTTCCGCGGCAATGCGGATGCGGAAGTGGCTTTCGCCGCCCGGCCGGTGTCCGGCGTGACCCTTGTGCAGGTCCGACTCGTCCACCACCTCCAGCCGCCGCGGCTGAAAAGCGTCGGTTAAGGTGCGTGTGATCCTGTCACTGACGGTCGCCAAATCGCACCTGTGCATTTGCTGACGCGGCTTGCCGCTCCCCGATGCCGCCACCATAATCGAGACGATGAAGCTGGATTCCAAATTCTTCGACCAGATCCGGATCAAGCCGCGGGTGCAGGTGGCCGAGGAGCGGCGCGCCCCGTCCGGACCGCAGTGCGAAAGCCCGGGCTGCAGCGAGCCCGGGGCCTACCGTGCGCCGAAGGGTCGGCAGCGCGAAGGGCAGTATTTCAATTTCTGCCTGGACCACGTCCGTGATTACAACAAGTCGTACAACTACTTCGCCGGCATGACCGACCACGACATCGACGCCTACCGGGTCGATGCCGCGACCGGCCACCGGCCGACCTGGACGATGGGCGCCCGCGCCGGAAACCATGTCGGCGAGAACGGCGCGGCCCCGGAAGAAATCCAGGACGTGTTCGGCGTCTTCCCGGGTTTCGGCCAGCGGACGACCCGCGAGGAGCCCGGTCCGCGCGAGCGACCGCTCGGCAATGTCGACCGGAAATCGTTCGCGCTGCTCGATCTCGACGGCCGCGAGGACAAGGCGACGATCAAGTCGCGGTTCAAGGAACTGGTCAAACGCCTGCATCCTGACGCAAATGGCGGCGACCGAAGCTCGGAAGACAGGCTTCGCGAGATCATCCAGGCGTACAATCATCTCAAGGCCGCCGGCTATTGCTAGGCGGCCTCGGGCCAGCGGTGACCCCTCCGGGGCGATCCTTGCCCTCGGAGGCGACGGAATGAACACGATGGAAGCGTCCGGACTCCCGGACATGAAGGTCTCGGTCCGCCAGGTGTTCGGAATCGATTCCAACATGGAAGTGCCGGCCTATTCGGGCGGCGACGAGCATGTCCCGGACCTCGACGAGGATTACATCTTCGACCGCGACACCACGCTCGCGATCCTGGCGGGGTTCGCCCACAATCGCCGCGTGATGGTGACGGGCTATCACGGCACCGGAAAGTCGACCCATATCGAGCAGGTCGCCGCGCGCCTCAACTGGCCGTGCGTGCGGGTCAACCTCGACAGCCACATCTCGCGCATCGACCTGATCGGCAAGGATGCGATCGTCCTGCGGGAAGGCAAGCAGGTCACCGAGTTCCGTGACGGCATCCTGCCCTGGGCGCTCCAGACCAACACGGCGCTCGTCTTCGACGAGTACGATGCCGGCCGCGCCGACGTGATGTTCGTGATCCAGCGCGTCCTGGAAGTGTCGGGCCGCCTGACGCTCCTCGACCAGAACCGGGTCATCCGGCCGCACCCTGCGTTCCGGCTGTTCGCGACCGCCAACACAGTTGGCCTCGGCGACACGTCGGGCCTGTATCACGGCACGCAGCAGATCA
>CAXNGA010000075.1:0-7176 GCA_964201375.1 Kaistiaceae bacterium | reverse complement strand
GGATCGACGACGCCCGTCGCCACGAACCAGTGGTTGAGGAATGGGTGCGGCCCGGCGGGGCCCTTCCCGGCGCCGTAGCCGAGGAGGTTGCCGTCGAGGTCGAGAACGCGGCCGCCGGCGGCGGTCAGGATGGCGTTGCCGGCCGCGATGTCCCACTGCGAGGTGGTGCCGAGGCGCGGATAGAGGTCGGCCTCTCCTTCGGCGACGGCCACGAGCTTCAGCGACGAGCCGGCGGCGACGATGCGGCTGCCCGGGAATTTCGCGATGAACGCATCTGTCTCGGGCGTCCGGTGCGAGCGGGAGGCGACGATGTCGAGCGTCTCCGGCGGCTGGCGGACGGCGATCGGCTGCGGCTCCTGGGCCGGGTCGCCGATGCGGATCTTCCACGCGCCATCGCCGACGGCGCCGTACCAGACGAGGCCGCGGGCGGGCGCGAAGACGATGCCGGCCATCGCGGCGCCGGCGCGGACGAGGCCGATGTTGACGGTGAAATCGTCGCCGCCCCTGAGGAAATCCTTGGTGCCGTCCAGCGCATCGACCGCGAAGAACGCGTCAGCCACTTCCGGCACCCGGCCGGCCGCGACTTCTTCCTCCGCCACCACGGGCAGTTCGGGCGCGAGCTCCTTCAGCGCCGCGAGGAGAATCGCCTCGGCGGCCCGGTCGGCGCGCGTGACGGGCGAGTTGTCGGCCTTGGTCTCCACCGTGAGACCCGCGGCGCGGATCGAAACGATCGTCTCTCCTGCCTCGATGACGGCCGGGATGAGCGCCTCGATCAGCGCGAAGTCGGAGTGCTGGGTGTGGTCGAGCGTCGGCACGGGCGTTCCAGGCGGTTTGGCGCGTCTCAGGCAACGACGCCGGCGGTTTCGAGAACGGCGTGATACAGGACGTTCGTCCCCGCTGTCGCCCACTCCGGACGGATGTCCTCGGCTTCGTTGTGGCTGATGCCCTTCACGCAGGGCGCAAAGATCATCGCGGTGGGCGCGATCGCCGCCATGTAACAGGCGTCGTGGACGGCGCCCGACACGATGTTACGATGGCGGTAGCCGAGCTGTTCCGCAGCCTTCCGCACCGCGTTGACCAGCGTCTGGTCGAACACGACCGGGGCGAGCCGCGTCGGCACGCGGACTTCGACGCCGAGGTTGAGCTCGGCCGCGATCAGCGTGGCTCCGGTCTGGAGCTTCACCTCCATACCGGCGAGCGCCTCGGGGGACGGGCTTCGCATGTCGATGGCGAGCGTGACGGAACCGGGAATGACGTTCCGCGACCCCGGATGGACCTTGAGCGCGCCGACAGTGCCGACCGCGTTCGGTGCGTAAGCCAGGGCGATGTCATAGACGCGCTCCATCAGCCGCGCCGCGCCCATCATCGCATCCCGGCGCTGGTTCATGGGGACTGTGCCGGCATGGCCCTCGATGCCGGTGAAGGTGACGTCGAACCAGCGGAGGCCCTGGACCTGGGTGACGATGCCGACGTCGACTTCCTGGTCTTCCAGGAGCGGCCCCTGCTCGATGTGGAGCTCGATGTAGGCACGCGGCGGCACGCCCTTGGCGGGCGTCGGGCCGCGGTAACCGATCGCCTTCAGCGCATCGCCGAAGCTGACGCCGTCCGCGTCACGGGATGACCAGGCGGTGTCGTCGTCGAAGATGCCGGCATAGGCGGCCGAGCCGACCAGGCCCGGGGCGAAGCGCGAGCCTTCCTCGTTGGTCCAGTTGACGAGTTCCACCGGATGACGCGTGCGGATGCCCTGCTCGTGAAGCGAGCGCAGGACTTCGAGCGCAGCGAGGACGCCGAGGACGCCGTCGAAGCGCCCGCCGTGCGGCTGCGTGTCGAGGTGGCTGCCGATCAGCACCGGCGGCAATCGGTCGTCCGTGCCGGAACGGCGCGCAAAGATGTTGCCGACGCTGTCGACGCGGATCTTGCAGCCGAGGTCCTCGCACCAGGAGACGAGGAGATCGCGGGCGACCTTGTCGTCCTCCGTCAGCGTCAGGCGGTGGCTGCCGCCCTTCGGACCCGGCCCGATCGTGGCCATGACCATGAGGCTCGACCACAGCCGCGTGCCGTTGACGCGGAGGTTCGAGAGGGTTTTGGCCGCGCCCTCGGCCGAGGCTGGGGTTTCCGGCACTGGCTCAGTTCAGCCGCATGAGGACGGCGCGGAGCGTCTCGGCCACGCGGCCGATCTCGTCCTCGCTGATGATGAGGGGCGGCGACAGCGCGATGATGTCGCCGGTGGTGCGGACGAGAAGACCCGACGCGAAGGCATCGAGATAGGCGGCAAAGGCGCGCTCGGCCGGCCGGCCCGCGATGGGCGCGAGTTCGACCGCAGCCACGAGGCCGTAGTTGCGGATGTCGATGACGTGCGGCAGGTCGCGAAGCCCGTGCATTGCCGCCTCCCAGGACGGGGCAAGTTTCGCGGCGCGGTCGAAAAGCTGCTCGTCCTCGTAGGTCTCGAGCGTGCCTAGCGCGGCGGCAGAGGCCATCGGATTGCCGGAATAGGTGTAGCCGTGCGGCAGCTCCGGCAGGTGCATCGGCACGTCCGCGCCCATGAAGGCATCGTAGATGCCGCGCCGGGCCACGACCGCGCCCATCGGGATCACGCCGTTGGTGAGGCCCTTGGCGATCGTCACCATGTCGGGGACGACGCCGAAGGCATCGACCGCAAAGGGGGCGCCGAGGCGGCCGAAGCCGCTGATGACCTCGTCGAAGATCAGCAGGATGCCGTGCCGGTCGCAGATCGCGCGGAGGCGTTGGAGATAACCCTTCGGCGGCAGGAGGACGCCGGTCGAGCCGGCCATCGGCTCGACGATGACGGCCGAGATGGTCGACGGATCGTGGAGTGCGACGATGCGCTCGAGTTCGTCCGCGAGTTCCGCGCCGTGTTCCGGCAGGCCCCTGGTGAAGGCGTTCCGCACCGGATCGTGGGTGTGCCGGAGGTGGTCGATGCCCGACATCAGCGGGCCGAAGGACTTCCGGTTGCCGCCGATCCCGCCGACGCTCATGCCACCATAGTTGACGCCGTGATAGGCGCGCTCGCGGCCGATCCAGCGGTAGCGCGTCCCCTGCCCGCGGACACGGTGATAGGCGTTGGCGATCTTGAGGGCCGTCTCGACCGACTCCGAGCCGGAATTGGTGAAGAAGACGCGATCGAGGTCGCCGGGAAACAGGTTGGTGAGCCGCGAGGCCAGTTCGAAGACCTTCGGGTGCCCCATCTGGAACGCCGGGGCATAGTCGAGCTCGGCGGCCTGATTCTGGATCGCGGCCGTTATCTTCGGCCGGTTGTGGCCGGCATTGCAGCACCAGAGGCCGCTCGTGCCGTCGAGGATCGTCCGGCCGTCGTCGGAGCGGTAGTACATGCCCTCCGCCGAAACGAGCATGCGAGGCGCTGCCTTGAACTGCCGGTTCGCGGTGAACGGCATCCAGTAGGCGTCGAGATTATTCGGCCGCTGAGGGGCGTTCATCGTGCCTCCGATACTCGAACTGCGGGCACTTCGCGATCGGCCAGCCGACCGCGGAGCGACCCTACCCTGCAAATCCCGCCCCGAAGAAGGGTAGCCAACGCTTCGGCCGCGCTCAAGCTGCCGTGCTGGCGCAGGGGCGAACCGCAATCATGCGTGTCCGAACCCTGCGACAATCCGCTCCTATAGCGGGCCCGCACGGTCCGTAGCAGCACGAAACATGGCGCAATTCCCAATGTTTCGAGCGCGCGGCGCTGGTGGCGTCCCTACCCGGTCGGGTAGGTTTTTTCACATACCGGGGTTCAAAGCCGGCAAAGCTGATGTTACGTATAGTCACTCGACTGCGGCCTGACATGGAGGGAGAGACCGTGGCCTACAAATTTGAGATTTTAAAGGGGCAGGACAACCTCTTTTACTGGCGCTTCCGCGCATCGAACGGCGAGGTAATGTGCTCCTCGGACGGATATACGGCCAAGGCTTCAGCAAAGAATGCGATCGAGTCGATCCAGTCAAACGCCCCACGGGCGATGATCGAAGACAAAATCTAGCGAGAATTGCAGGAGTTGCAGGCGCTCCGGGGTGGGCCGGCGCGCAGAGATCTGACCTCTTCGGTGAGTGGTGCCTGGTGAACGGTGAGTCCACTCCTCACCGATCAGTATTCACCGGCCCGGCTCCCTACCTCTTTCCGATGTCCGAGCGATAGAAGCCGCCGGGCCAGTCGACAGCGCGGAGCGCGTCATAGGCATCGGCACGGGCCGCGGCGAGGCTCTCGGCGCGTGCGGTCACGTTGAGCACGCGGCCGCCGGTGGCGACCAGCGCGCCATTCCGGAGCGCGGTCCCCGCGTGGAACACCTCGACCTCGTCCGACGGTTTCGGCAGGCGCAGGATCGGCGTGCCCTTCTCGAACGCACCAGGATACCCCCTCGAGGCCATTACCACGGCAACTGCCGGATCCGGCGACCACTGCGCCGATACCTCGGCGAGGCGGCCGCCAGCGACGGCAAGGAGGATTGCGCCGAGATCGGACTGGAGCCGGCGCATCAGCACCTGGCACTCCGGATCGCCGAACCTGACGTTGTATTCGATGAGTTGCGGCCCCCTGGAGCCAATCATCAGCCCGGCATAGAGGACGCCGCGGAACGGCGTGCCGCGCGCCTTCATGGCGCGGACGGTGGGCTGGACGATCGTCCGCATCGCCTCTTCGACCAGCCGGTCGGGCAGCGCCGGGGCCGGCGAGATGGCGCCCATGCCGCCCGTGTTCGGGCCGGTATCGCCGTCGAAGGCGCGCTTGTAATCCTGCGCCGTGCCGAACGGGATCGCGGTCTCGCCATCCGACAGGGCGAAGAGGCTTGCCTCGACGCCATCGAGGAACTCCTCGACCACCACCTCGGCACCGGCGGCCCCGAAGTCGCCGGCGAAGCAGGCCTCGATGGCCGCGTTCGCTGCCTCGACCGAGGTGGCGACGACCACGCCCTTGCCGGCCGCGAGGCCATCGGCCTTCACCACGATCGGCGCCCCGGCCCTGGCGACGTAGGCTTTCGCAGAGGCGGCATCCCTGAAGCGGCCATAGGCGGCGGTTGGAATGCCGGCCTCGGCGCAGAGATCCTTCGTGAAGCCCTTGGAGCCCTCGAGGCGGGCCGCCGCCCCGCTCGGGCCGAACACCAGGATGCCGGCGGCGTGGAGCGCATCGGCGATGCCCGCGACGAGCGGCTGCTCCGGGCCGACGACCACGAGCCCGATGGCGTTGTCGCGGCAGAATGCTGCGACTGCGGCGTGGTCGGCAGGGTCGACTGCGACGAGTTCGGCCTCGCCCGCGATACCGGGATTGCCGGGCGCCGCGTAAAGGCGCTCGACCAGGGGCGAGCGCCGCAGCTTCCACGCCAGCGCGTGCTCGCGCCCGCCCGATCCGATCAGAAGAACATGCATTGAGGTTGCCCGCTATTCCGGTGGGGCCGCTTAGCCCCCGTCAGGCGACCTGTCGAGTCAGCGCTTCAGCGCAAGCCAGAACGCGCCGCCGATGAGGAAGCAGCCCGAGAGACGCGACATCAGCCGGACCCGCTTCTGCGACAGGTGGCGTCCCGCCCGGCCAAGCAGCAGCGCGTAGACGCTGTCGGTGATCGACCCGACGACGAGGAAGGTGCCGCCGAGGAGGAGGACCCGCAGCGCGGTTCCCCGCGACGGATCGACGAACTGGGGGATGAAGGCGCCGAACACGAGCAGCACCTTCGGGTTCGACAGGATGACGAGGAAGCCCTGCAGCACGAAGCCGCCGCGCGGCGGAGCGGGCGGCCGGCCGGTACCGAACTCCGGCGGCCAGAGGATCAGCTTCAGGCCGAGCCAGGCAAGATAGGCAGCGCCCGCAAGCCTCAGCCAGGAGAACACCGGCTGGATGACTGCGAGCACGGAGGTGAGGCCGATCGCGAGGATGACGATGAGGATCGCCACGCCGATCTGCGTGCCGAGGACGTTCCTGAGCCCTGCGGCGGTGCCATGCGAGAGACTGTTGGCCACGATGAGCGTCACCGTCGGTCCGGGCACGAACGTGATGGCAAGGCTCGCCGCGATGAAGGCGAGGTAGGTTTCGATCGGCATGGCGGTCCCGTCGCGACGGCCGTAGAAGTTCCACGCTGCCCCGTCCCTGTCGAGAGCAATGATCGCAAGCCGACCTCCGTCTTCGTCAGCGCCGCGGCCCGAGCCGCCCGGTGGCCGCGTGGCGGACGCTGCGCCAAGCAATCTTTCGGACCGCTTCCTGCCGGCATGGCTGCGGCCCTACGCAAGGCTGGCGCGCTGGGACCGGCCGATCGGCTGGTGGCTGCTGCTCCTGCCGTGCTGGTGGGCGGCAACGCTGGCCGCCGACTCCCTTGGCCGGGCGTATCCCGATCCGTGGCACGTCTTGCTCTTCCTCGCCGGCGCCATCGCGATGCGGGGGGCCGGCTGCACCTTCAACGACATCGTCGACCGCGACCTCGACGCCGCCGTGGCGCGGACGCGGAGCCGACCGATCCCCTCCGGCGCGGTGACGCCGCGCCAGGCGGCCGTGTTCCTCGTGGCGCAGGCGGCCGCCGGCCTGGTCGTCCTTCTCCAGTTCAACGGGCTGACGATCGCACTCGGCATCGGCTCGCTCGGGATCGTGGCGCTCTACCCGTTCCTCAAGCGCGTGACGGACCTGCCGCAACTGGGCCTCGGCCTTGCCTTCTCGTGGGGTGCGCTGGTCGGCTGGACGGCGGCGACGGGAACGCTCGGCCCTGCGCCGGTGCTCCTTTATCTCGGCGGCGTTGCGTGGACGGTCGGCTACGACACGATCTACGCGCTGCAGGACAGGGAGGACGACGCGCTCATCGGCGTCCGTTCGAGCGCCCTCCTCTTCGGCGCGCGGACGCGGCCGGCGGTGGCGATCTGCTACGGAATCGCGGTTGCGTTCTGGGCCGGCGCGCTGCTGGCGGCGGGCGCGAACTGGGCGGCCTATGCCGGGCTCGCGGCGGGTGCGGCGCAATTCGCCTGGCAGGTGGCGCGGCTCGACCCCGGCGACGGCACGCTGGCGCTGCGGCTGTTCAGGTCGAACCGGGCGTTCGGGCTGATCCTGCTGGCGGGACTGCTGGGAAGCGCTGCGCTGTCCAGCTAACTCCAGGCGCTGATCTCTTCGCCCGTGACGCGCTCGGCGCCGCTGTCCCAGCCGGTCTTGCGGCGGACGAGGAAGCGCGGGCGGCGGGCGGCGAAGTAGGAG
>CAXNGA010000074.1:0-7229 GCA_964201375.1 Kaistiaceae bacterium | reverse complement strand
GCCTCCTCGCCGAACTTCCGGGCGGCGTAGGCGCGGCCCTGCGAGAGGAGCCTGGCGGTGTAGGACGTCGCGGGATCGGCGGCGGCGCGCTCGGCAATGATCCGCGCGAGGTCGTCCAGGGTGAAGGCGCTCATGGCTCTGGCCTCACGCGTCGAGGCGTACAGGCACGCCCCGGGCGGCCATATACGCCTTCGCCTCGTGGATGGAAAAGTCGCCGAAGTGGAAGATCGACGCGGCGAGCACCGCCGAGGCATGGCCCTGGGTGACGCCATCGACGAGGTGCTGCAGGTTGCCGACGCCGCCGGAGGCCACCACGGGCACCGTCACGGCATCCGCCACTGCGCGGGTGAGGGCAAGGTCGAAGCCGTCGCGCGTGCCGTCGCGGTCCATCGAGGTGAGGAGGATTTCGCCGGCGCCGAGCCGTGCCACTTCCATCGCGTAGGCGACGACGTCGATGCCGGTCGGCCGGCGGCCGCCATGGGTGAAGATCTCCCAGCGGGCGGTCTCGCCGGGCGCCGAGACGCGCTTGGCGTCCACCGCGACCACGATCGCCTGCGCCCCGAACTTCTCCGACGCGCGGGCGACGATCGAGCGGTCGTTCACGGCCGCGGAATTGATCGACACCTTGTCGGCGCCGGCCAGCATCAGCGTGCGCACATCCTCGACGGTCCGCACGCCGCCACCGACGGTGACAGGCATGAAGCAGGCCTCCGCGGTGCGGGCGACAACGTCGAGGAGGATCGCGCGCTCCTCGTGGCTTGCGGTGATGTCGAGGAAGCAGAGTTCGTCCGCACCGGCGGCATCATAGGCGCGCGCGGCCTCGACCGGATCGCCGGCGTCGCGGAAGTCGACGAAGTTGACGCCCTTCACGACACGGCCGTCCTTGACGTCGAGGCAGGGGATCACGCGGGTCTTCAGGGTCATGGTCGGGTAAGGCCGCAGCTACTTGGTGACGAAGCGCTGTAGCACGCCTGACGCCACGCCGTATTTGGCGCTGGTCCAGTCGAAGCGAAGTCCATCGGCGGCGAGCGTGAAGGTGAAGACGCCATTGCTGGCGCAGTCCTGGATGCCCGTCGTGATCGTCTCGCGAAAGACCCCCGGCCCCCGTTCCAGGAGTGGCGCGAGAACGCCCCTGCAAGCGGAGGATGGGTACTCGGTTGTGCCCGTTCCGTCGGGCAGGAACACGAAGCTGGCCGGCCTCCCGTTCACGACGCCATCGGGATAGGTCTGCACCGCGGTGCCGGTCCATGCGCCGACGAGCGCTGGATCCGCCTGCGCCAACGCACCACCGACGGGAACAGCGACCAGGAGCGCGACAGCCGTCAGGAGGCGAGACTTCCGGAGCACCGAACCGTCCTATCCCACGGCCGCTTCGGGGTGCTCGGGCGGGAGCGACTTGTCGGTGGGGCGGAGCGTGCCCACAGCCTCGCCATTGCCGGGGCTCATCCAGTGGTATTCGATCGTGTCGCCGGCAGGCGTCAGCGTGACCGTGCCGCCATCGACGCAGATGTCGAGGCCGTAGGTGATGTCCTCGCGGTAGGTCGGGGTGCCCTTCATCGCGACGGGTACCAGCGTGCCGCCGCAGGCATCCGACGGATAGGCGATGAGGACGGGGCCGCCGGTCCCGAAACTCACCATGGCGGTGAAGCTTACCTCACGGCCATCGGGGAAGGTCTGGGTCACGATGCCGGCCCACGTGCCGGCCAGCGCCTGCGCGCTCGCGGCCTGGGGCGCGAGCATTGCCGTCGTCACGAGTGCTGCTGCCAGGAACTTCCGCATGGACTGCCTCCCTTGGTTGCGGCCTCGCTGGCCGCTCTCACGCTCCGGACAGGAGCCGAAGGGCGGCCTTCGGGTCAAGGCGGCCATCATACAGCGCCCGGCCGGCGATGGCGCCGGCAAGGCGCGCGTATTTCGGCTGCACGAGACGCTCGACGTCGGCGATCGAGGCAAGACCGCCCGAGGCGATCACCGGGATCGACACGGCCGCGGCCATCGCGAGCGTCGCATCGAGGTTGAGGCCGGCAAAGACGCCGTCGCGGTCGATGTCGGTGTAGACAATCGCCGCGACCCCGGCGTCCTCGAAGGCGCGCGCGAGGTCGATCGCATCGAGCTCGGAGGTTTCCGCCCAGCCCTCGACGGCCACCTTGCCGCCGCGCGCATCGATGCCCACGGCGATCCGGTTCGGGAATTCGCGGCAGGCGGCACGGACGAGGTCCGGGTTCCGCACCGCGGCGGTGCCGAGGATGACGCGGGAGACACCGCGATCGAGCCAGCCGGCGATGCCCGCGCGGTCGCGGATGCCGCCGCCGAGCTGGACCGGCAGGTCCACCGTCTCGAGGATCGCCTGCACCGCTGCGGCGTTGACCGAGCGGCCGGCGAAGGCCCCGTCGAGGTCGACGACATGGAGCCAGGAGAAGCCGGACGCGGCAAACGCCGCCGCCTGCGCGGCGGGGCTGTCGTTGAACACGGTCGCCTGATCCATCGCACCGCGGACGAGGCGGACGCACTTGCCGTCCTTGAGGTCGATGGCGGGGAAGAGAATCACGAGACTCGTCCATCCACGATGCGTCGGCCGGCGGCCAACGGGAATTTGCGCTGGCATGTCGTACATTTCCGCTGCTGCCGCAATCGACGGCATGCCGCGGGGGGATCCCTGGGGCGGGGCCGCCCGCCCCTACTGCGGCAGCGGGGAGGAGTGGTGCTGGACGATCTGCCAGCCTTCGTCCGTCAGGACGAGGGCGAAGGTGACGCGGTAGAGCGCCTGGACGCGCTGGCCGGCCGCGGTGGCAACGTCGAAGCGGTAGAGGCCGGTTGCGGTCGCGATTTCGGGCGTGACGAGGACGATCACCTGGGCCTCGAAGGCGACGGCGCGGGTCGGGAAGGTGTCGAACTGCTGCTGGAAGTACGGCACGAAGCTGTCCCGGCCGACGAACGGCTCGCGGAAAGAGGTGCCGAAGAACACCGCGTCCGGATGATACAGCGGCAGCATCGCGGCGCCGGAACTGGCGGAGCCGTAGGTGGCCGACCAGCGATCAAGGACGGCGGTGATGTCCGCCCCGGTCTGGGCGCGGGCGGGCGCCGCGATCACGAGGAGCGGCAGGACGAGGAGCAGCAGCGTCGTTCGCATCGCGGCGATCATGGATCTAGCTCCCTTTCGTCCGGTCTCGCGCCGGATCGCGTTACGGTTTCCAGGCCAGGAAATTGGCGATCAGCGCAAGGCCGAGCTTCTGGCTCTTCTCCGGATGAAACTGCGTGCCGGCGACGTTGTCGCGCGCCACGATCGCCGTGACCGGGCCACCATAGTCGGCCGTCGCCACGAGGTAGGTCTCGTCCGCCGGCTCGAGCTCGTAGCCGTGCAGGAAGAAGGCATGCCAGCCCTCCGGACCCACCGGGATGCCGGCCAGCAGCCTGTGGTCGGACACCACGTCGAGCGTGTTCCAGCCCATGTGCGGGACCTTCAGCGTCGGATCGTAGGGATCGATGGCGCGAACCTCGCCGGGCACGAGGCCGAGGCCTGGCGTCTCGCCGTGTTCGAGGCCGCGATCGGCGAGAAGCTGCATGCCGACGCAGATGCCGAGGAACGGCTTTCCGGCCGCGATCGCCTGTCCGATCGCCTCGATCATCCCCGGTACGGCGTCGAGGTTGTGGCGGCAGTCGCGGAAGGCGCCGTCGCCCGGCAGGACGACGCGGTCCGCCTTCGCCACTATCTCCGGATCGGAGGTGACGACGATACACTCGCTGTGCTCCGCCCGCGCCGCGGCGTGCTCGAGGGCTTTCGCGGCCGAGCGGAGGTTGCCTGCGCCGTAGTCGATGATGGCTACCGTCATGGCGCGATCCTATACGCCCAGGCCGCGCCGGGGACACGGGTAAAAGAGTGCCGCGGACTGCGGGCGGGGTGGGTGGCCTGAACTCATCCAACCCATCGTTCGTCGTGGTCGGGCTTGTCCCGACCATCCACGGCTGACTTCGTGCAGCAGGGAAGGCGTGGATGCTCGGGACAGGCCCGGGCAAGACGATTCCATGGGGCTGGTTGGTGACGGCTGGCGAAGCCAACCTCGGGAAGCTTCCCAACGACAACGGGGGCGGGAGCGCACCGCGGGGCCACCGCTTTCGCGGTGTTGCGCGGGCTCCGTGCTTACCCCTCGCCGAGAGACCCCTTCGTCGAGGGCACGGCGTTGGGCTGGCGCGGGTCGATCGCCACCGCGGCTCTCAGCGCGCGGGCGAGCGCCTTGAAGCAGGTCTCGGCGATATGGTGGCTGTTGATGCCGTAGAGGGTCTCGACGTGCAGCGTGATCCCGGCGTTCTGGGCGAAGGCCTGGAAGAACTCGCGGACGAGGTCGGTGTCGAAATTGCCGATTTTGGCGCGCGGGAACTCGACCCGCCAGACGAGGAACGGGCGGCCGGAGATGTCGATGGCGCAGCGCGTCAGCGTCTCGTCCATCGGCAGGTGCACGTCGGCGTAGCGGACGACGCCCTTCATGTCGCCCAGCGCCTTCTTCACCGCCTGGCCGAGCACGATGCCGGTGTCCTCGGCCGTGTGGTGGTCGTCGATGTGGAGGTCGCCCTTGGCGGCGATCCGAAGGTCGATCAGCCCGTGGCGGGCGACCTGCTCCAGCATGTGATCGAGGAAGCCGATGCCGGTCGCAATGCTGGCGGTTCCCGTGCCGTCGAGTTCGACGGTGACGGAAATGTCGGTCTCCTTCGTGCGCCGCTCGATCGTCGCACCACGCATCGCGATGTCCTTCGTGCCGGATTTGTAAGCCGCGAATAGCAGATGCGGCGGATTCTCGCCAGTTTTGCAGGAACCCGTGAAGGAAGCGTCAGCGACGCGGCCGAGACACGGTCATGTCGCCTCCGGCATCGGCGTACCGCGCCAGGGACTTGCGACCAACTCTGCCGACCACCCTCCCCACCGGGGGTTTGCACATCCCCTCCTCCGCCCTACATGAGCCGAACCGCCGACCGATGCCTCATTCCGAGGGCCGGCCCCGGCGTTCATGGAGGGTGCCCTGTTGGCCCTTGTCATAGTCCTGGCGACCGCCTTTGCGGTCGCCGCCGCACTCGCTGCAGCGCGGTCCGTTTCCCCCGCTCCCCAGCCCGTTCCCATCCCGGTCCGCGCCTCCCGTGAGGGTGGCCGCGCATGAGCGACGGGCTGCACGATCCGAAGACCTGGTACGGCACGACCATCGTCTCGATCCGCAAGGGCGGAAAAGTCGTCGTCGCGGGTGACGGGCAGGTCTCCGTGGGACCCACTGTGATGAAGCACAACGCCAAGAAGGTTCGCCTCCTCGGCAAGGGCTCCGTCATCGGCGGCTTCGCGGGAGCGACTGCCGACGCCTTCACGCTGTTCGAGCGGCTGGAGGCCAAGCTCGAGCAGTACCCGGACCAGTTGATGCGCGCGTCGGTCGAACTCGCGAAAGACTGGCGCACCGACCGCTACCTTCGTCGCCTCGAGGCGATGATGATCGTCGCGGACAAGAACACCACGCTGGTGCTGACCGGGACCGGCGACGTGCTGGAGCCCGAGAACGGTATCGCCGGCATCGGCTCGGGGGGCAATTATGCCCTCTCGGCGGCCCGCGCGCTCGCCGACCTCGACTTCTCCGCGGAAGAAATCGCGCGCCGGGCGATGAAGATCGCGGCGGAGATATGCATCTACACCAACGACCGGCTCACGCTCGAATCCATGGAGACCGCATAATGGCTCCCGTCACTCTCGCCGCCGTAAACCCCGAACCGCAGAAGGCCATGCCCGGCGAAGCCCCCGTCGCAGCGTTCTCGCCGCGTGAGATCGTCTCGGAACTCGACCGCTACATCGTCGGCCAGAAGGACGCCAAGCGCGCGGTCGCGATCGCGCTCCGCAACCGCTGGCGGCGCCAGCAGCTCACCGGCCATCTCCGTGAGGAGGTGATGCCGAAGAACATCCTGATGATCGGCCCGACCGGCGTCGGCAAGACCGAGATCAGCCGCCGTCTGGCAAAGCTCGCCGGCGCGCCGTTCCTCAAGGTCGAGGCGACCAAGTTCACCGAGGTCGGCTATGTCGGCCGCGACGTCGAGCAGATCATCCGCGACCTCGTCGAAATCGGCATCTCGCTCGTCCGCGACCGCAAGCGGAAGGACGTCGCCGCCCGGGCCGAGCTTTCGGCCGAGGAGCGCGTCCTCGATGCCCTCGTCGGCCAGTCGGCGAGCCCGGCCACGCGCGATGCGTTCCGGAAGCGCCTCCGCAGCGGCGAACTCGACGACAAGGAGATCGAGATCCAGGTGAAGGACACCGGCGGCATGCCGCAGTTCGAAGTGCCTGGCATGCCCGGCGTCGGCGTCATGAACATCGGCGACATGCTCGGCAAGGCATTCAACAACCAGCGCACCAAGCCCCGCAAGGTGAATGTCCGCGACAGCCACGACATCCTGATGGCCGAAGAGTCGGACAAGCTCCTCGACAATGACGCCGTGATCGCCGAGGCCGTGAAGGCGACCGAGGACGACGGCATCGTCTTCCTCGACGAGATCGACAAGATCGCCGCCGGTTCCGACCGCTTCGGCGGGCCGTCGCGCGAGGGCGTCCAGCGCGATCTCCTGCCGCTGATCGAGGGCACGACGGTCTCGACGAAGTACGGCCCCGTGAAGACGGACCACATCCTCTTCATCGCTTCGGGCGCGTTCCACGTGTCCAAGCCATCGGACCTGCTGCCGGAGCTGCAGGGCCGCCTGCCGATCCGCGTCGAGCTGAAGCCGCTGACGAAGGAAGACCTTTGCCGCATCCTCACGGAGCCGGAGGCGAGCCTCATCAAGCAGTACGTCGCGCTGATGAAAACCGAGGGCGTGAACCTCACGGTCACCGACGACGCGATCGCGGCGATCGCCCAGATCGCGGTCGACATCAACGGGTCGGTCGAGAACATCGGCGCGCGCCGTCTGCAGACGGTGATGGAGCGCATCCTCGACGACATCAGCTTCAGTGCTTCCGACCGCAGCGGCCACACACTGGTCGTGGACGCCGCCTACGTCGAATCGCAGGTGGGCGACCTTTCCCGCAACGTCGACCTCAGCCGGTACATCCTCTAGCCGGCAGCATTTCGCGGGGGCCAGGCGCCCCCGCTTCGCTATCCGGCTGGCACGAAGCCTTCGCCGGCTTCGAGGACGAACAGCGGCCCTAGCTCCCAGACCGCGCGGATCCGATAGCGCCCTTCCAGAACCTCCGCGAGGCGTGCGATGGCTTTCGTGCGGCC
>CAXNGA010000073.1:0-7273 GCA_964201375.1 Kaistiaceae bacterium | reverse complement strand
ACCAGAACTGCCGCCGCGGCCACCGCGAAGGCGCCGAGAACGACGAGCCGAAGCCATTCCGGCATGCCGATCCAGACGCCCAGCGACGACAAAGCGAGAAATACCGCGCCGACCAGGAGCGGCGGCACGAGCTTCGGCCACGCCGCCTCCCACAGAAGCGCAAGGCGGGCTCGCCGGACGGCGCGCGCGATCCGCTTCCGGATCGCGTCCTCGCCTTGAGCTACCCCGAAGCCGCGTCCGCGCGGCTGCTCGATGGCCATCAGGATTCCTCAATGCCGGGCCCCGGACCGGTTTTGGCAGAGTAGCAGCGCCGAAGAGGCGAAACGAGGACTTCGGCGGGACGGCGCGTCACAGGCGCGTGTTGAGGCCCTTGGTCGCTGCATGCGCGCCGTGGCGGTACGATGTTCACTCGCCTATACTACGCGCAATCGGAGGCTTCAGATGACGTTCTGGCAGATATTGGGCCTGGTCGTGGCCGGGCTGGTTGTGGTCGTGCTCGTCCTCGGCCTCGTCAACCTGATGCGCGGCGGACCGGCGAGCACGTCGCAGAAGCTGATGCGCGCCCGCGTCCTGCTTCAGTTTCTTGCCATCATCATCGTCATGGTCGCGCTCTATTTCAGCACGCGCGGCTCTGGATAGGGCCGTGGTCGTCCTCACCACGATATACACCCGCACCGGCGACGACGGCTCGACGGGGCTCGTCGGCAATGAGCGCCGCTCCAAGGCCGATCCGCGCCTCGAGGCGATCGGAGCGGTGGACGAGACGAATGCAGCGATCGGGGTGGCGCGCGTCCAGTCGGCCGGGATAGGCACGATCGACGCAATCCTGAGCCGGATCCAGAACGACCTCTTCGACCTCGGCGCCGACCTTGCGACTCCCATCGCCAAAGGCGAGGCGCCGACGGCGGCGCTCAGGGTCGCGGCCGAACAGGTCGAGCGGCTCGAGCGCGAGATCGACGCGCTCAACCAGCCGCTCGAGCCGCTCCGCTCCTTCGTGCTGCCGGGCGGGTCGCCGCTCGCTGCCTCGCTTCATGTCGCACGCACGGTCGCGCGCCGGGCCGAGCGCCGCATGGTGGCGCTCGCCGAGCGCGAGAAAGTCTCGCTGCCGGCGCTGCACTTCGTGAACCGGCTTTCCGATCTTCTCTTCGTCGCCGCGCGCTGGGCCAACGATCGCGGTGCTTCCGACGTGCTCTGGGTGCCTGGCCAGAACCGCTGACACGCATCGGGGGCGCGATGTTCATTCCGGTCTTCGACATCAACGAACGTCAGAACATCTCGCTCCATTACGCCACGATCGGCCTGATCGCGGCAAACGTGGTCGTGTTCCTGCTGCAACTCCTGGTCCTCGGCGACAACGCCGAAGCCGGCTTCAGGCTCATTCCGGGAGTTTTCACGGGCGAGTATCTGCGGCCGGAGGCGATCACCGTGGTGCCGGAATGGGCAACGCTCGTGACGAGCGCCTTCCTCCACGCGGACTTCTGGCACCTCTTCGGCAACATGCTGTTCCTGTGGGTCTTCGGTGACAACGTCGAAGACGCGCTCGGGCACATCCGCTTCGTGGTGTTCTACCTCCTTTGCGCCATGGCCGGCGGCGCTGCCCACATTCTCTGGGACCCGGACTCCGTCGCCCCGCTCCTGGGTGCCTCCGGCGGCGTTGCAGGCATAGTGTCGGCCTATCTCGTCCTTCATCCGCGCGTGCGGGTGTGGGTGCTCGTCCTTGGCAAGGTGCCGCTCCGGCTTCCGGCGTTCTGGATCATCGGTGCATGGATCGTGTTCCAGGTCGCCTATGCGCTCATCGAGGGCGACATTGCCGTTGCGTGGTGGGCGCATGTCGGCGGCATCGTGGCAGGCGTCGTTCTCGTGCTCATCCTGAGGAAGCCGGGCACTCCGATCCTCGACCGCGGGCTCGCGGCGGAGGGCATTGCTCCGGACCGGGCCGGGCCGACACCTTGACAAGCCGAAAGGCTTTGGCGGATGACGCTTTGACGTCAGGAAGGCACGCTTCGAAAATGGGCAGTTCGATTGCCAGGGTAGGCGTGGTCGGAGCCGGACAGATGGGTTCCGGCATCGCCCATGTCTGCGCCCTCGCCGGCTTCGACGTCATCCTCAACGACGTAACGGAAGACAGGATCGCTGCCGGCCTGGCCGTCATCGGCGGCAATCTCGGGCGGCAGATGGCTTCTGGCCGCATCTCGGAAGCGGAACGGATGGACGCCCTGTCCCGTATCTCCGGCGCGGCCGACTTCGCCGCCTTCCGTGACGTCGACTTCGTGCTCGAAAGCGTGACCGAGAGCGAGCCGGTGAAGCGGGACATCTACGCCCGCCTCTGCCCCGAGCTGAAACCCGCGGCGATCATCGCCACCAACACGTCGTCGCTGTCGATCACGCGGCTTGCCGCCGCGACCGACCGGCCGGACCGCTTCATCGGGCTTCACTTCATGAACCCGGTGCCGGTGATGGAACTGGTGGAGGTGATCCGCGGCATCGCCACCGGCAGCGGCACCTTCGAGACGGCGAAGCGCTTCGTCACCGAGATCGGCAAGACCTTCGCCGTCGCTGAGGATTTCCCGGCCTTCATCGTCAACCGCATCCTGATGCCGATGCTGAACGAGGCGATCTACACGCTCTACGAAGGCGTCGGCACGGTGGCGGCGATCGATACGGCAATGCGGCTCGGCGCCCACCACCCGATGGGGCCGCTGCAACTGGCCGACTTCATCGGCCTCGATACCTGCCTGTCGGTGATGCAGGTGCTCTACGAGGGCCTTGCCGATTCGAAGTACCGGCCCTGCCCGCTGCTGGTGAAGTACGTCGAGGCGGGATGGCTCGGCCGCAAGGCTGGCCGCGGCTTCTACGACTACCGCGGCGAAGTCCCCGTCCCGACGCGCTGAATTCCCCCTCCAGGCAGGGCTCGACCGCGATCCCCGGCGGTCGCCCGCGAGGCCTGAATCAGGCGCCTTCGATCGCCGCGGTGATCAGCCGCACCGCTGCAGGCGAGTCCCACTCCGCCGGGCCCTCGAGGATTCCGAGCTGGCAGCCGGTCGCGTCGATGAGGATGGTGGTCGGCAGGCCGCCCATCGCGCCGATGCGGCGAATGTCGTCGAGGAGGCCGAGGCGCGGGTCGACATAGAGTTCGAGGCCGATGCCGATCTCGTCGAGGAAGCCGCGCGGCCGCGATGCCTCGGATGCATCGAGGCTGACGGCCACCACCGCGAAATCCTCGCCGCCCAGTTGCTGCTGGAGCCGGTCCAGCGCCGGCATCTCGACCCGGCACGGCACGCACCATGTGGCCCACAGGTTGAGCAGGATCGTCTTTCCCGCAAAGTCGGCGATGGCGATCGGCGTCCCGTCCTCGCGCTGGAAATGGAGCGCGGCGAGCGAGATCGGCCGGGTCACGACGCGGAACGCGGCCATGTCGGCGGCGGCCAGGCCGTCGAGCGCCGAGGCGGCGCCCGGCGCGAGTTCGCAGTTCGCTTCCTGCTCTGGCGTCGCGGCGGCAAGTTCCGCGGGGCCCGTGATGGTGGGAACGGCAGCAACGTCAGGCGTGGTGTTGCCTTGCCGGTTGCCGAACACGTATATCGCGACCACACCAACGGCCACCACGGCGACCGCGGCAACCAGCGTCGACAGGATGGCCTTCCGTTCGAACATGCGGGCGGTCCCTCCCGGAGACCTTCGTCGATGAGCAACAGCATGTGGGGCGGCCGTTTCGCCGGCGCCCCCGCCTCGATCATGGAGGAGATCAACGCGTCGATCGACGTCGACCGGAAGCTCTTCCGCCAGGACATCGCCGCGAGCCGCGCCCATGCGGAGATGCTCGGGCGCCGGGGCATCATCAGCCCGGACGATGCAGAAAAGCTGAAGGCCGGTCTAGACGAGGTGCTGCGGGAAATTGAAGCGGGGACGTTCACATTCTCGCGCGAGAGAGAGGACATCCACCTCAACGTCGAGTCGCGGCTGACCGAGATCGTCGGCGAGGCCGGCAAACGACTCCACACCGGGCGGTCACGGAACGACCAGGTCGCGACCGACTTCCGCCTCTGGGTCCGGGACGCGGTCGACCGGATCGACGGGGAGATCGAGGAGCTGCAGCTCGCTCTGGCCGAGCGCGCGGTCGAGACCGCGGCGCTCGTGATGCCGGGCTTCACCCATCTCCAGACGGCGCAGCCGGTCACGTTCGGCCATCACATGCTCGCCTATGTCGAGATGCTCTCGCGCGATCGCGGCCGGTTCTTCGATGCCCGGAGGCGCCTCAACGAATCACCGCTCGGCTCCGCCGCGCTCGCCGGTACGTCGTTCCCGATCGACCGCCACGCAACCGCCGCGGCGCTCGGCTTCGACCGGCCGATGGCGAACTCGCTCGACGGCGTGTCGGACCGCGATTTCGCGGTCGAGGCGCTATCGGCCGCGTCCCTGTGCGCGATCCACCTCTCCCGCCTGGGCGAGGAACTGGTGCTGTGGTGCTCAGCGCAGTTCGGCTTCGTCCGCCTGTCGGATGCGTTCACGACGGGCTCGTCAATCATGCCGCAGAAGCGGAACCCGGACGCGGCGGAACTGGTCCGCGCCAAGGCCGGGCGGATCATCGGTGCGCTGACCTCGCTCCTGATCGTGCTCAAGGGGCTGCCGCTCGCCTACCAGAAGGATCTCCAAGACGACAAGGCGCCGACCTTCGAGGCGATGGAGACGCTGTCCCTCAGCCTGGCGGCCATGACCGGCATGATCCGCGACCTCACGCCGGACGCCGCCCGGATGCGCTCCGCGGCGGGCCTCGCCTTCTCGACGGCCACGGATCTTGCCGACTGGCTCGTCCGCGTCCTCGGCCTGCCGTTCCGCGAGGCGCACCATGTCACCGGCAGGATCGTCGCGCGGGCGGAAGAGCTCGGCACCACGCTCGATGCGCTGCCGCTTGCCGAGATGAAGCAGGTCGAGAACCGCATCACCGCGGACGTTTTCGGCGTGCTTTCGGTCGAGAGTTCGGTCGCAAGCCGCACCAGCTTCGGCGGCACGGCACCGGCGAACGTCCTTCGCGAGGCGAAGGCATGGGTCGCGCGGCTCGGTACGCCCGCAACGGGCAAAGGCGCGTGACGGCGCCGACGTTTTGGCTAAGGATGGCGGGCGACCGTCACGACCGGAGGCAGACGCGGATGATGCAGATGACCGGATCCCGCCGACCTTCCATGGTCGCCGTCCTGGCGCTCACGGTGCTGTCGGTAGCGCTCGCCGGCTGCGGCCGCAAAGGTCCGCTCGAGCCGCCGACGTCCCGCGCGGCCGTGCCTGCGGCGACGACCGTGCCGGTGGCCGCGCCCGTCCCGTAGGGCCTGCCGCGCAGAGGCAGGGTCAGGTCGTCCAGCCGTCGAGCTGACAGAAGCCGAAGTTGAGCGCGGCGGCAAAGCTGACCCGGGCGAGGCAGGGCAGCATCATCGCCGCGCTGTCTCCGACCAGAACGAACGCATTGTGTGGAATCGCGAGACCGTGCAAGACGGAACCTCCCCATTCGCCTCTGCCATGCCTATCTTGCGGGCAGCCGCTCCCGAGCGTCCCGTGCCAGGGCCGAAGGCGGCCCCAAGGTTCCAACGGTCCCCTGTCGCAGAACCATGACGACGAAAGACCAGAGCCCGACCGAGTACCAGCCGCTTCTCCTCGGCAGCGGGTTCCGTCGGCTGCTCGACCAGCTCGGACGCATCCCAGGGCTGCGCCGGACCGTCCGTGTCATCGGCATCATGATCGGGCGCCTGTCGAAGGACGACGGCTGGGCGATGGCGAGCCACCTGACGCTGTCGGCGCTGATGGCGCTCTTCCCGTTCCTCATCTTCGTGGCGGGCATGGCGAGCATCTTCTTCGGCGACGCTCACCTTGCACAGGAATCGGTCGAGCTGATCTTCGAGACCTGGCCGCCGGATGTAGCGGGGCCGATCCAGCGCGAGATCATCAACGTCCTGTCGGGACCGCGGACGGGCGTGATCACGATTTCGGTGCTCATCACGCTCTACCTCGCCATGAACGGCGTCGAGGCCGTGCGGGCGGCGCTGACGCGCGCCTATGGCTCGGAGCAGCAACGCACATTCCTCATGACGAAGCTGCAGAGCCTCGGCTTCGTCCTCCTCGGCACGCTAGCATGCATCGCGCTGGCGCTCCTCGGCGTCCTGGGCCCGCTGATCTTCGAACTCGTGGTGCGCTGGTTCCCGGACCTCGAGGGCCAGGGCGGGCTTTTCACGTTCTTTCGCTATCTGATCGTCGGCTCGCTGCTGACGGCGGTACTCACGGCCGCCCATCTGTGGCTCCCGGGCCGCCGCTGGCAGGGCATCCGGATATGGCCGGGAATCATTGCGACCCTCCTCCTGTGGTGGATCGCAACGGTCGCCTTCGCCGCCTACCTCAAGGGCTTTGCCAACTACGTCTCGACTTATGCGGGGCTTGCCGGCATCGTGACGGCGCTGTTCTACCTCTACATCATGTCGGTGATCCTCCTGGTCGGCGCCGAGCTGAACGCCGCCATCTCGCGCACGAGCCCGCGCGCCAGCCGGGGGCGCACGCTGAAGAGGAAGAAGCGGCTGCCGCTCGTTCCGCCGCGCCCGCCCGCGGTGGAGGAGGCGCTGCGTTAGCTGACGGTTCGGAGCGCTTGACCGCCTCCCGCTTTGCCGCCATTGCCAAAGGCATGGAAACCTTCGCGGAACGCCTTGCCGCCACGGCCGCCGCCGTGGAAGCGGAACTCGATCTCGTTCTGTCGCTGCCGGAGCCCGCAAGCGGGCTGAGCGCGCGGCTGATGGAGGCGATGCGGTACGCGGCGCTTGCGGGCGGCAAGCGGATCCGGCCGTTCGTGCTGGTCGAGATGGCGCGCGCGTTCGGTTGCCGCGATGCCAGCCCGCTCCGCGTCGCGACGGCCCTCGAGTGCCTGCATTGCTACAGCCTCGTCCATGACGACCTGCCGGCGATGGACGACGACGACCTGCGGCGTGGCCGGCCGACGGTCCACCGCGCGTTCGACGAGGCGACGGCGATCCTTGCCGGCGATGCGCTCCTGACGCGGGCGTTCGAGCTTCTTGCCGCGCCGCGGACCCACGCCGATCCCGCGGTGCGCGTGGCGCTCGTGGCGATGTTGGCCGCGGCCGCGGGGGATCGGGGCATGATCGGCGGGCAGATACTCGATATGGCAGGCGAGGGCCGCGTTCCAACCGTGGCGGAGGCCGAGCGCGTCCGCGCGCTGAAGACGAGCGCCCTGTTCGGCTTCGCGGCCGAGGCGGGCGCCGTGCTGGGCGGCGCGGGCGATTCCGGC
>CAXNGA010000072.1:0-7313 GCA_964201375.1 Kaistiaceae bacterium | reverse complement strand
AACGGCAGCGGCGCGAGGGAAGGCACATGATCCGGGTGGGCATCGGCGGGTGGACGTTCGCGCCGTGGCGGGACGGTTTCTATCCGAAGGGGCTGCCGCAGGCGAAGGAGCTGGCCTTCGCCGGCACCCACGTGACCACGATCGAGATCAACGGCACGTTCTACCGGGCGCAGTCGCCGGCAAGCTTTGCCAGGTGGCGCGAGGAGACGCCGCCGGGTTTCGTGTTCGCGATCAAGGGCCATCGCGGCGTGGTCGCCAGGGCGAAGCTCAACGAGACGGCGGAGCAGCTCGCCTGGTTCCTCGCCAGCGGCATGCTGGAGCTCGGCGACAAGCTCGGCCCGTTCCTGTGGCAGATGCCGCACACGAGGAAGTTCAACGCCGACGAGATCGCCGGGTTCTTCGCGCTGCTGCCGCGCGAGGCGGGCGGGCGGCCGCTCCGCCACGCCTTCGAGCCGCGGCACGAGACGTTCCTGACGCCGCAGTTCGTCGACCTCGCCCGGGCGGCGAACGTTGCGATCGTCTATGCCGACAACCCGAAATACCCCGAGATATCAGACCTTTCGGGCGACTTCGTCTATGCGCGGCTGCAGAACGCCGAAGCGGAGGAGCCGACCGGCTACAAGGAGGCTGCCCTCGATGGCTGGGCGGCGCGGGCCAGGGGATGGATGGACGGCATGGCGGCACCCGACCTGCCGCTTCTTGCGGCGCCCGGCGCCAGCGGGCACCGCGACGTGTTCGTCTACATGATCAATGGCGCCAAGGAGCGCGCGCCGGCCGCGGCGATGGCGCTGATCGACCGGGTCGGGCGGCCCTGACGGTCTCCCGGTGACGATGGATTCACCCCGCGGGCGGACAATGCCGGCATGGGCGAGCCTTCTCCGAAGCCCGACGCCGCCGAGCGTCGGCACAGCCATCGCAACCGCGTCCTCAAGGGCGCGCTCGTGGTGTTCGGCAATCACGATCGCACGATCGACTGCGCGATCCGCAACCTCTCAGACGAAGGCGCCAAACTCACGCTCGGCTCGACGATCGGCGTTCCCGACACGTTCGAGCTGATGATCCCGGCCGAACACCGCATCGCGCCGGCCCGCGCGGTCTGGCGCACGGAGCGCGAGATCGGGGTTGCGCTGACCGGTCCGTTCCACCCGACGGCGCGGCGGGGCTAGATCCGCCTGCGCGCTCATGGGCGCCGGCCGCGGTGGACTTGAGATTGGAGCGACACTAGGTTCCGTGTCCTTCATCCCCACGGGACGACGCGCATGGACTACGAGGCAATCTTCGCCGCCGCGATCGAGGCACTCCACAGCGAGAAGCGCTACCGGACGTTCGCCGACATCGAGCGGATCGCCGGCCGTTTCCCGAAGGCCCTCCTCCGCAGCGAAGGCAGGCCAGCGCGCGAGATCACGGTGTGGTGCTCGAACGACTATCTCGGCATGGGCCAGCATCCGGCCGTGGTGAAGGCGCTGGTCGATACGGCAACACGCATGGGCGTCGGCGCCGGCGGCACGCGCAACATCTCCGGCACCAACCATCCGCTGGTGCAGCTCGAGGCGGAACTGGCGGACCTCCACGGCAAGGAGGCTGCGCTCGTGTTCACCTCCGGCTTCGTGTCGAACGAGGCCGGCATCTCGACCATCGCCCGGCTGATGCCGAACTGCCTCATCCTGTCGGACGACCTCAACCACGCCTCGATGATCGAGGGCATAAGGCGATCGGGCGCGGACAAGGTGATCTTCCGCCACAACGATGTCGCCCACCTCGAGGAACTCCTCCGCGTGGCCGGGCCGGAGCGACCGAAACTGATTGCGTTCGAGTCGATCTATTCGATGGACGGCGATATCGCGCCGATCGAGGAGATCGCGGAACTCGCGGAACGCTACGGCGCGCTCACCTATATCGACGAGGTCCACGCGGTCGGCATGTACGGACCGCGCGGCGCCGGCATCTGCGAGCGCGACGGCGTGATGGCGCGGATCGACGTCATCGAGGGGACGCTGGCGAAGGCTTTCGGCGTGCTGGGCGGCTACATCGCCGGGTCGAAATCGCTGGTGGACGCGGTGCGCTCCTATGCGCCGGGCTTCATTTTCACGACCGCCCTGCCGCCGGGTCTCGCCGCAGCGGCCGTCGCCTCGATCCGCCACCTCAAGGCGTCATCGAAGGAGCGCGAAGCGCAGCAGGCCGCCGTCACCGAGACGCGCGATACGCTGATCGCCGCAGGCCTGCCGGTGATGATGAGCGGCACGCACATCATCCCGATCATGGTCGGCGACCCGGAGCTGTGCAAACGCGCCAGCCATCTCCTCCTCGACGAGCACGCCATCTACATCCAGCCGATCAATTTTCCCACGGTCCCGCGCGGCACGGAGCGGCTCAGGATCACGCCGACCCCGTTCCACGACCTCGCGCTGATCGACCAGCTCCGCGATGCGCTGGTCTCGGTGTGGAAGAAGCTCGGCCTGAATCTCACGCCGCCCACTGCCGCAAAGCGGGCCCGGGCGATGGCGGGGTAGGCTTCAGCGCAGCCAACTTTGGTGGATCACATTCCTCCACCTCAAGTCGTCATGGGTCGGCGCGGGCCACGCAGTGACGTTCGGGCCGACGAGGCCCGTCAGTGTACCTGCGGGGTGTTGATCCAGACGATGCGGGCGACTGATTTGCCGAGGTTGCGGTAGCTGTTGGCAAGGTGCGCCTTGAAGAAGAAGGAGTCGCCGGTCGCCATCTGGTAGGTGGTGCCGTCGATGGTCAGCTCGATCTCGCCGTCGATCAGGATGCCAACGGCTTCGCCCTGGTGGGTGATGAGGTCGATCTTCTCGCCGCCCGGCTCGACGTTGTGGATGTTGGCCTCGAGGAGGTTGCCGGCGGCGAGCGGGACGAGGCGCTCATAGCTGACGCCCCGGCCTGACCGCAAAGCGTCGCCGCTCACCACCATGCGCTCGCCGGCGCGCTGGACGAGGCGGTGCTGGTCGATCTCGAGGCCGAAGAAGGACGAGAGATCGCGGTCGAGCGCGGTGACGATCTTGTTCAGCATCACCAGCGACGGCAGGACCTTTCCCGCCTCGATCTTCGAGATCATGCTTTCGTCGCAGCCGACGGCGTCGGCCACCTCGCGCATGCGAAGGCCCTTCAGGAGCCGCGCATGGCGCACCCGGGCGCCGAGCTGCAGCATGTCGATGCCGTCGTCGCCGCCAGCATCCTTGCCACCGTTGTCCTTCGATCCACGCGTGGCCATGAGGGCAGTCCTGACTCGCACCGGGGTTGCATGATTGATATGCAAGCCACGTGCGCAGAGCGCAACTGGACACCTCCAAGAACCGGCTCGGGGCGTCTGAAGGCGGTAGTCGGCACGGATTGAAGGGGTCTGGGCGGGCGTTGCCCGCAGGCGATCCGCCTGGCTGGCATCCCTTCGGCTGCAGCTGCGGGCTCGATCAGGCGATCGCCGCCCGTCCGGTCAGCCAGACGGCGCGCTTCATGTTGTAGACGATGTTGGCGAGGCCGATCTTCACCCGGGCCCTTGCCATGCCGATGGTGCGGACGAACAGGCCCATGGTTCCCTTCTGGCGGGCGAAGACGTGCTCCACCGCCGAGCGGACCTTCGATCTGGCGCCGTTGGCACGAGCCGTCCGCTCCGGCATCGGCTTGCCCTTGGGCTTCTTGCGGTGGATCTGTGATCGGAAGCCGCTCTCGACGAGGTGCTTCTCGTTGGCCTTGGAGCGATAGGCGGTATCCGCCCAGACATCGCTGCCGGTGTTGTCCCTGGAGATCAGGTTCGGCAGTTGCGCGCCGTCGTGGCGGGCGGCGTCCGTCGCCGTCCACGTCCGGATCAGGCCATGGCGCCGGTCGATGCCGAGGTTGTTCTTATAGCCGAAGGCCGGCACCGCAAGGTCGATCCGCGGCGAACCGTCGGCGGCGGGTTTGGCCTTGGACCACTTCACCGTCCAGCGGGCGTCACGGTCCTTCTGCGCGAGCTTGGCGGGCTTGTCCTTCCACGCCTCGGGAATGCGGCCCGCCTTGATCTCAGCCTTCTCGCCGTCCGTGTTGCGCTGACTGGGCGCCGCCACGATAGTGGCGTCGATGATCTGCCCGCCCATGGCGAGGAACCCGGCCCGGGTCAGCGCCGCATCGTAGGCCCTGAACAGCACCTCGATCGCCGGCCGCCCATCGATCTGCGCCCGCGTCAGCGCCTCGCCGAACGTCCAGATCGTGTTGGCGTCCGGAACCACATCGGCCAGGCCGAGGCCAAGGAAGCGCATGAACGACAGCCGGTCCTTGATCAGATACTCGGTCCGCTCGTCGGACAGCCCATGGGCCGCCTGCAGGATCAGGACCTTGAACATGAACACGTGGTCGAACGCCGGCCGTCCGCCCTTCGACCCATCGGAGCGTGGGACCGCCCGGGCAAGACCGGACCGGAACATCTCGAAATCGACGATCGCGTTCAGCCGCTCCAGATCGTCGCCCTTGGCCGAAAGCTCCTTCAGCCGCTCGTCAATGTCGAAGAACCCCGCCTGACCCCGCATCCATCCATCCCGAATCAGAAGCCGAGGGAATCATGTCGGGCCAGCCAGCGATAGGTTCTTGGAGGTGCCCAACTGCTGGCTTCGGGCCTCCCGCACGCGCGTTGGATCCCCTCGCCCCGAGGGGGAGAGGGCTCCAGCCCTTGGCGAGCGTAGCGAGCTTAGGGATGGAGGGTGAGGGGGCTCGCGCCCGGGCGGGACGACGGGATCGCTCCGCCCCCGTGCCCGTGTGCCTGATCGAGAGGGCAGTCCCCCCTCACCCGGATCGATCCGCTTCGCGCCTCGATCCGACCTCTCCCCGCCGGGGCGAGGTGAAGTGCGCGCTGGTTCCAGCGCACGAGGAAGGACCGAACAGGACGCGCCGCCCCTACTCACCCGCCAGCCGCAGTTCCGGCTGGTGCGGCGCCTGGCCGAAATCGAGGGAATCGATCTTCTCGCCGCGGTTGATGATCTTCCGGGTCGAGGTAGCGATCTCGTCGAAGTCTTTCGTCATCATGCCGAAATGCAACTGGAGCTTTCGGACGCGGTCGTCGAGGCGGGTCACGTCGTCCATGAGGCGGATGACCTCGTCGCGGACGACGTGCGCCTGCTCCTTGATCCTGGTGTCGCGCAGCACCGCCTGGATGACCTGGATCGAGAGGAGAAGGAGCGTCGGCGAGACGATGACGACGCGGTTCCGGTGCGCGAACTGGATGACGTCCTCGAAGCGCTCGTGGATGTCGCCGAAGATCGATTCCGACGGCACGAACATGAACGCGGTGTCCTGCGTCTCGCCCGGGATGAAATAGCGGGTGCGGATCGCCGTGATGTGGCCCTGGACGTCGCGCCGGAACTGTTGCTCGGCCATGCGGCGGAGGGGGGTCTCGTCGGCGCGCATGGCGTTCCACGCCTCGAGCGGAAACTTTGCGTCGATGACGAGATCCGGCGCGCCGTTCGGGAATTTCACCAGGCAGTCGGGCCGGTTGCGGTTGGTGAGCGTCGCCTGGAAACTGTAGCTGCCCTGCGGCAGGCCGTCCTGGACGATGGCTTCCATCCGCGCCTGGCCGAAAGCGCCGCGGGTCTGCTTGTTGGCAAGCACGTTCTGGAGCTGCACCACCTGGCCCGAGAGCTCGGTGATGTTGGCCTGCGCCCGGTCGATCACCGCAAGCCGCTCGGACAGGCGCGAGAGGTTCTCGTGCGTTGCCTTCGTGCTCTCGGTCATCGACTGGCCGAAGCGGTGGCCGAGGCCGTCGAGCCGGTCGGAGACGGAGCGGTTGAGCTCGGCCTGCCGCGAGCCGAACACTTCCGCGATGGTCTGCATCCGCGCCGAAAGCTCGGCCTGGCTGCGGGCGAACTCGTTCATCCGCGCCGCGTTCTCGTCCTCCGCGCGGCGGAGCGTTTCCGCCCGCGCCAGCGCCGCCTCACGCCCGCGGCGCGACACGACGACGAGCGCCGCGACGAACGCCAGCAGGATCGCGCCCACGACGAGTGCGGCAGCGAGCGAAATCGGCTGGCTGCCGACAGTCAGAAGGATGCGGTCCATCGGCGGACGCTATATGATTCGCCGCAGGAGATCAAAAGGAGAACGCACGGTGCGAAAGCGCGCCGCGCCGCCGTTCCGTTGACCGGACGCTCCGGCCCCCCTATCTGACGGGACCATGGCTATCCTCGACATCATCAGTATCCCGGACAAGATCCTCCGCCAGAGGAGCGCGCTGATCGAGCGGATCGACGACGACCTCGAGCGGCTGATGGATCAGATGCTGGAGACGATGTACGCCGCGCCCGGCATCGGGCTCGCGGCCGTGCAGGTCGGCGTGCCGCGCCGCCTCGTGACGGTCGACGTCGTCGCCAAGGAGAGCACCGAGGAAGGCGGGGAGACGATCAAGGAGCCGATGTTCCTGATCAACCCGGAGATCCTGTGGCGCTCCGACGAGTTCGGCATCTACGAGGAAGGGTGCCTGTCGATCCCGGAATACTACGCTGAGGTCGAGCGGCCGGCGCGCATCCGCTTCGCCTACACCGACCGCGACGGGAAGCGGCAGGAGCGCGAGGCGGACGGGCTGCTGGCCACCTGCGTCCAGCACGAGGTCGACCACCTCGACGGAAAGCTGTTCATCGACCACATCTCGAAGCTGAAGCGGGACATGGTCGTGAAGAAGTTCACCAAGGCCGCCAAGGCAGGCACGAAGCCGAACCTGTAGCCACCCGCGTCAGTTGGGTTCGCCCTCTTCACCTCGCCCCGGTGGGGAGAGGTCGACCGCAGCCTGCTGCGGGCGGGTGAGGGGGGGCCACCGGTCCAGCTCTCACTCCGACGACGGGCAATCGCGGATGCCGTGCCATGGTGCCCAAACGAGAGAGTGGTCCCCCCTCACCCGGATCGATCCGCTGACGCGCCTCGATCCGACCTCTCCCCGGCGGGGCGAGGTGAAGGAATCCGACGGCTTCAGCGCCGCGCATCGGCGACCCTTCGCGCTTCGCGCAGGTTGTTGCTAAACCCCCGCCATGACCCTTCGCATCGTCTTCATGGGCACGCCCGACTTCGCCGTGCCGACGCTTACCGAGATCGTCGGCCAGGGCCACGAGGTGGTGGCCGTCTACACCCAGCCGCCACGGCCGGCGGGGCGCGGGATGGCGGAGCGGCCGTCGCCGGTGGCGGTACAGGCCGGGCGGTTCGGCATTCCGGTGCGAATGCCGAAGACGCTGCGGACTGCCGAGGAGCAGGCGCTCTTCGCCGCGCTCGACGCCGACGCGGCGGTGGTGGTGGCGTACGGGCTGATCCTGCCGCAGGCGGTGCTCGACGCAACGCAACTCGGGCCG
>CAXNGA010000071.1:0-7323 GCA_964201375.1 Kaistiaceae bacterium | reverse complement strand
GGTCCGGGCTGCGCACGCTTGCGGCAAACCTCCTGATGGCCTCGCCGCTCTCCTGGATGGCATCGAGCGGGGTCGCGAGGCGCAGTACGGCGGCCGCCAGTTCCTGGTCGATCTTGCCCGCGAAGTCGCGGAGCTGCTGCAGCGCGTCGGCCAGTGCCCCGCCCATGCGGTCGAGGGTGTGGGCCAGGTTCTGGTCGACCCCCTCGAAGCGGGTGCGGTAGTCGCGCCAGGCTTCGGCGGCGGCCTCCTCGGTGGCGCGGATGCCGGCGGCAAGCGCCTTGAGGCTCTCGAACGCCTCGGCGCCTGCCCGGGTCTGCTCGGCCGCCGTTGCCGCCAGCCTGTCGGACACGAGGCCGAGCGCCTGGGCGGACTGGACCACCGGCTCCGCCGCTGCGGCGAATCCCGCCGCGGCCGCCGCGAGGCTGCCCGCCGCGCCGGCCCAATCCGCCGCCGTGCCCTTGAAGGCGGCGGCGAGGCTGTCCGCGCCCTCGCGGCTGCGGTCGATCGAGGCTGCAAGCTCGGCGATCCGGTCTACCGCGGTGCGCACCGAGGCCGACAGCTCGGCGCCGGTCCGGCCGAACCCGGCGCCGGCCTCGACGATGCTGGTGCGCAATACGCCCTGGATCTCGTCGAGCGACGTGCGGAAGGTGGCAGCGAGGCTTGCCTGCATCGACCGCGCCGTCTCGTTGCCCGCCTCGCCCAGGCGCTGGGCGGCGTCGGACAGCGCTTCAGCGGAATCGGCCTGGCTGGCGTTGAAGGCGGCGAGCGCCGCCTCGAGCGTGCTCGACTGCGCAGCCGCCATCGTCTCGTTGCGCTCGATGAGCGAGCGGCCGACGCCGTCGACATCGGAGCGAAGCGACGCGAATGCCTCACGGATGTCGCGGGCGGCGCTGGCGAAGTCCTCGCCGGCGAGGCGTATCTGCCGGGCGACGTCCTCGCCCGAGCCGTTGACGCTCTGGCCCGCCCGGTCAAGCTGGCCGCCGATGCCTTCCAGCGTCTTTCCCAGCGCGCGGAGTTCGCCGCTTGCTGCAGCCGAGACCGCCTCCGCCGCGCCGCGACCGAGCCCGGCGCCGCCGCGGTCGGTGAAGTCTCCCAGCCGTTCGCTGAGGGCGCCGAGCGAGGTCGAGACCGGCGCCATCGCGCCCTCGAAGCGGCTGGCGATCTCGGCGCCGATCGAGCCGGCAAGGTCGGTGTGGAAGCGGCCGAGTTCGGCGCTCTGGCGGCGGAGCTCATCGAGCTGCTGCGAGGCAAGGAGCTGCAGCGGAACGTAGAGCATGCCGCGTTCGAGCAGAGCGCCGATGCGCTCGACCTTGCCGCGCAGTTTGCGCTGGTAGTGCGCATCGGCGAAGCGGAGGACGATGGAGGCGATGAGGCCGGCGATCGAGGCGAAGAACTTCGCGCCGGCGACGGCCAGGAGTTCCTGCAGCGCGATCTGCGTGTCCTCCTGCGTGCCGCTCTCCATCCCGGCGCCGGCCGTGTTGAGCGCGACGACGATGCCGATGAAGGTCAGCAGGAGGCCGACGCCCACGAAGACGTTCGACCAGAAGGCGAGGTGCCCCACCTGCGGGATGGCGCGGGCGAAGAAGACCTGCGGCCGGCTGGTGTTGCGGATCGGGCTCGACTTCGCATCGATGACGCTTTCGTCGAACTCGTTCCAGGCGCGCACCAGCGGCTCCGCGCCGCGCTGCGGCGTGCGGAGGACGGCCGACACGTCGGCGAAGGACGCCGCGAAATCGGTGCGCTCCTGGACGTGATCGCCTGATGCCCCGATGGCGGCGGTCAGGGCGCGGATGCGCCGGTCCGCCGCCTTGTAGAACGGCCGTGCGCGCGTTCCCGCATGGGCGATCAGGAACGCGGCCACGAGCAGCATCGCCGGCAGAATGATGACCGGCGCGACATAGCGCTGCGAGAAGATCGGATCGAGGATCCCGAACAGCCAGTCGACGATCGCGTCGAGCGGACCCATCTCCATCCCGAACGGTACCTCCTCCGGCGCCCACCCGCCTGCGGTGCCAGGAAGGGATCATATCAACAGTCCGGGAGTATGGCTTTCAAGCGAAACATGTCCGTTTCGCGACGTTGCCGACCGGGTTTGTCGAGCGCCAGCGCGCCGCCGCAGGCTAGCCGCAGCGCGCGGTTGCGACCTGCATCGCCGGGTTGTCAGCGCCGCCGCGGGCGCCCTTGTCGGCGAAGCCCCTGGCGGCGCCGGTGCAGGATCTGGAAGTCACAGCGAAGCTCAGGGGTCGGGCGATTCATGAGCCCGCAGCCCGGCGGGGTCGTCCCCGTCGTCGTCGCTCTCCGGGAGCGGCGAGACCACGAGCCGCCGTGCCGGGATGTCGATGGTCGGGACCGTCTCGCGCGTGAACGGCACCAGCAATGGCTCGCCGCCGTCGGGGGCGATCTCGAGGAGATCGCCCGCGCCGTGATTGTGGACGGCGACGACCGTCCCGATCGCCTCGCCCGCGGGCGAGACGGCGGCAAGTCCGATGAGGTCGGCGTGGTAGAAGTCGTCCTCGTCCGGCTCCGGCAGCCGCCTGCGCGCAACCGACAGTTCGATCCCGTTGAGTGCCTCGGCGGCAGTGCGGTCGCGGACGCCCTCGAGGCGGACGACGAACATGTCGTCGCCGACCGGCCGGATCGCGGCGATGGCGAAGGTGCGGCCGTCCGGCGCGTCGAGCGGGCCGTACTCCGCCACCGCCGCGGGATCGCCGGTGTACGATTTCAGCCGGATCTCGCCGCGAATGCCGTGCGCGGCGCCGAGGCGCGCGAGCACGACCCGGTCATGCGGCGACGGCACGACGTGCCGCGTCCGCTACGAGGCGGGCGCCTCGGCAGCGCCGGCGGCAGCCTCGCGGGCCTTGGCGCGCTCCTGGGCCTTCTTGCCCGGGACGGCCTTCTCCGGATTGCTGCGCGTGGCGCGCTCGCGGATGCCGGCGGCGGCGAGGAAGCGCAGCACGCGGTCGGTCGGCTGGGCGCCGACGCCGAGCCAATGCTGGGCGCGCTCGGCGTTGAGGACGACGCGCTGGGCGTCATCCTTCAGCATCGGATCGAACGAGCCGATCTTCTCGATGAAGCGGCCGTCGCGCGGCGAGCGGCTGTCGGCAATCACGATGGCGTAGAACGGGCGCTTCTTGGCGCCGGCGCGGGCGAGGCGGATCTTCAGGGACATCTTTTCAGCTCTGTCGTTGTTTCGGTTGCGGTTGTCGGTTCAGTCTCGCCGGCCGCGTGGCGGCCGGGCGGGAAGGGGGATCGGGTCATTTCTTCTTCGCGCCGCCGGGGAGGCCGGGCAGCTTCGGGCCGCCGAGGCCCGGGAAGCCGCCCGGCATTCCGGGGATGGCGCCGGGGCGGGTGAGGCGGGCGAGTTCGGCCGGATCGAGCTTCGGCATGCCGGCAGCGCCGGGGCCGGCGCCCATGCCGCCGAGGCGGCCCATCATGCCGCCCAGCATGCCCTTGCCCTTGCCGGCGTCCTTCATCATGTCCGCCATCTGGCGATGCATCTTGAGGAGCTTGTTGACCTCCTCGGCATTGGTGCCGGAGCCGGCGGCGATCCGGCGCTTGCGGCTCGCCTTGAGGATGTCGGGCTTCTTCCGCTCCTCGGCGGTCATCGACGAGATGATGGCGCCCTGGCGCTTGAAGACGGAATCGTCGATGCCGGCAGCGTCGATCGCCTTCTTGACCTTGCCGACGCCGGGCATGAGCCCGAGGATGCCGCTCATGCCGCCGATCTTCTGCATCTGCCGGAGCTGCTCGGCGAGGTCGTTGAGGTCGAACGACCCCTTCTGCATCCGCCTGGCGAGCTGCTGCGCCCGCTCGGAATCGATGTTCTCGGCCGCCTTCTCGACGAGCGAGACGATGTCGCCCATGCCGAGGATGCGGTTGGCGATGCGCGAGGGCTGGAATTCCTCCAGCGCATCCGCCTTCTCGCCCGTGCCGATGAACTTGATCGGCTTGCCGGTCACGGCCCGCATCGAAAGCGCCGCGCCGCCGCGGCCGTCGCCATCGACGCGCGTGAGCACGATGCCGGTGATGCCGACGCGGTTGTCGAACGAGGTTGCGAGCGAAACGGCGTCCTGGCCGGTGAGGCTGTCGGCGACGAGGAGGATCTCGTGCGGCGAGGTCGCCCGCTTGATCTCCGCCATCTCGACCATCAGCGGCTCGTCGACATGCGTGCGGCCGGCGGTGTCGAGCATGACGACGTCGTAGCCGCCGAGGCGGGCGGCGGACATCGAGCGGGTAGCGATCTGCGTCGGCGTCTGGCCCGGTATGACCGGCAGCGTGTCGATGCCGTTCTGCTCGCCCAGGACCCTCAGCTGCTCCTGCGCGGCCGGGCGTCGCGTGTCGAGCGACGCCATCAGCACTTTGAGCTTGTTCCGCTCCTTGAGGCGGCGCGCGATCTTGGCGGTGGTGGTCGTCTTGCCCGAGCCCTGGAGGCCGACCATCATGATCGGCACGGGCGCTGCGGCATTGAGGTCGAGCGTGGCGCCATCGGCGCCGAGCGTCTCGACCAGCGTGTCGTGGACGATCTTCACGACCATCTGGCCCGGCGTGACCGAGCGGATCACCTCGGCGCCGACCGCGCGCTCCTTCACCTTGTCGGTGAAGGAGCGGACCACGTCGAGCGACACGTCGGCCTCAAGCAGGGCGCGGCGAACCTCGCGCACCGCCTCGTTGACGTCGTTCTCCGACAGCGCACCGCGCCCGGTGAGCTTGTCGAAGACCGCGGAAAGCCGACTGGAAAGTGACTCGAACATGCCGTTCCTCGTTCCGCCCGCTGACCCCGCCGCAAATGGGATTTCGCGCCCGCGGGCGCAACGCGCTGGCGGACGGTGACCTCCGGGATCGGGCCCCGGTCGGCGGCTCAACGAACGGAATGTCGTCGATATTTCGGGGGAGATAGCGCGGGAGGGCGCGGAAAGTCAATCGGATGGCCCCGCGCATGCTAGGATTGCAGCGATAGCCCCATGCGGGAGGTCCACATGGCAGACGACGTCGAAGCGTGGCTCGCCGGGTACGACAATCCGCAGAAAACAGTCGTGCTGGAAGTCCGGCAGATCATCCTCGCTGCCGACGGGCGCATTGGCGAGACGATCAAGTGGCAGACGCCGACCTTCCTCTACAAGGTCAACCTCGCGTCCTTCCAGCCGCGGGCGAAGAAGTTCGCGAGCCTCCTGTTCCACACGGGCGCTTCGATCGAAGGGCACTTCCCCGCGCTTGAAGGGAGTGAATCCACCGCGCGCACGATGCGCTTTGCCGACATGGCCGATGTCGCCGCAAAGGCGGCCGATCTCCGGCGCGTCGTGACCGCCTGGTGCGACCAGCGGGACGCCGGTTGACGGTCCGACGGTCCTCCGTCAGCCGCCGTTCATAATCTCGGGACTAACAAGAGTGGCTGAGCACGGCACCGCAAGGACGCGGTGCCGGTCGCTGCACCGGAGAACGAACATGCGGGCGAGTGCACTCAAGGCTTTGGTGGTTGCGGCGGTGATGGCGGTGCCGGCCGCGGCCTCGGCACAGGTCGAACAGCCCGCCCCGGGAAGCCCAGAGCGGGCAGCCATTCTCGACGCACTCCGCGGCCGGACCATCGGCGAACTCGGCGGGCCGATCGAGTTCGTGGTCAACGACATCCGCGTCCTGGGCGAATGGGCGTTCGTCGATGCCCATCCGCAGCGGCCGGGCGGCGGCCCGATATTCTATACCTACACGCGCTACCAGGCGGCCTGGGACGCCGGCGCGCTCGACCAGGTGGTCACGGCGCTGCTGCGAGAAACGCCCGCCGGCTGGCTCGTCTACGAGTACGATTTCGGCGCCACGGACGTCGTGTGGATGCCGTGGATGACGATGTATCCGGTCCCGCCGGAAGTGTTCCCGAGCGGCCCGGCGCCAGCGAAGTAGCGGAGGCGCTCCGCCCATCCGGTCGCACTCCGAAAGCGTCCCGCGCCTTCTGGACGAACCCAGGATGGGTCTCCCTGACCCGACCAGCGGACCGCGCCGTCCCCGGCTACGTCACCGTGAAGTAGGCCATCATCCCGGTCTCCTGGTGCTCCGCCACGTGGCAGTGGAGCATCCAGCGGCCGGGATTGTCGGCGACGAAGGCGACTTCCACGGTCTCGTCCTCGATCAGCAGCACCGTGTCGGCGTGGTGCGGCGGCAGCGACCGCTTGTCGGAGCGCAGCACGGCAAAGGTGTGGCCGTGGATGTGGATCGGATGGAGGTGCTGCGTCGTGTTGCGCAGCAGCCAGCGATAGGAGCGGCCCCGCACGAGTTCGGCCAGCGGTGGCGGCGTGGTCGCATGGTCGCCGGCCGGCCAGCCGGTGGCGTCGATCGTCCAGAAGTCGTTGAACGACAGGCACAGCGGGCCGAGGAAGCCGAGGGCGGGGTCCTCGGCCGGCACGAGGTCGCCATCCTCGCTCGCGGCAAAGGTGATGGTCCGCGTCTCGGCCGTCGCAAGATCCGGCTCGGGAACGACGGCGGCGCGGAGCGGGGCGGGATCGAACGGTCCGGTGCGCCTGGCCTCGCCTGCGCCGCGGATGGTCGCGATGGCGAGCGGATCGTCCGGGCGGAAATCGACGAGACGGGCGGTGCTGCCGTCGGCGGGCGTGCGGACGACGATGTCGATCCGCATCGCGGGCGCCATGACCCAGCGGTCGAGCGGGAAGGGCACCACGGCGAGCCCGTCGATGGCGACGATCGCGGCCTCGGCGCCCAGGATGCCGAGGTCGATCGTGCGCGTCGGGTCGACATTGATGATGCGGAGCCGGCAATCCGCCACGGCCGGCAGCGCCATCTCCGGGTTCACCACGCCGTTCGCGGTGCGGAGCGGGCCAAAAGTGCCGGCCCGGCCGGCGCCGCGGTTCGTCGTGAAGGGCAGGAACACGCCCGCGGCGATGTCGACGCGCCAGTCGCGGACCAGCACCACCTCGTCGGCGTCATAGGGTTCGGTCGTGTCGCCCTCGACGATGAGGACGCCGATGAGGCCGCGGCCGATATGCTCGGCGGTGTTGCAGTGCGTGTGGAAGAAGAACGTCCCGGGATCCGGCGGCACGAAGGAGTAGCGAAAGCTGTCACCGGGGAAGACCGGCTCCTGAACGAGGTAGGGCACGCCGTCCTGGTCGTTCGGCAGGCGGATGCCGTGCCAGTGGATCGAGGCGTGTTCTTCCACGCGCGGCAGGTCGTTGCGGATCGTGGTGTTCAGCCGCGCGCCGAAGGGCATGCGGACGATCGGCAGCCAGGTGTCCGGCGAAAAAGTCCACAGCGGCAGCTCCTTGCCGGCGAAGGCGGGGAGCACAGTCGGCCGCTCGGCCGCGACGAGGCCGAGGTCCACAT
>CAXNGA010000070.1:0-7330 GCA_964201375.1 Kaistiaceae bacterium | reverse complement strand
AGCCGAGGCCATGGAGCCCGGCATGGACGATCCCCGCCGGATGCCCGTACACGCCCTTGTTCTGGAAGAAGCTGTAGGGCCGCTGTAGCACGAAATCGAATATGAAGTGCTTGACCTGCAGGGCTGCAAGCACCGCAAGAATCGCCGCCTCTTCGCGCGTCAACGCACTCTCTCCTGCCCGGCCCCGACCGCCGGCGAGATGCCGGCCTTGGTAAGCCCCAGCCGCGCATTTCCATCAGGGCGATTGCGGCATCCACTGCCACAGGCGGCGCCCGCCGGAAAGCATACATGGCATCGTGCGCCCGAAACCCTTTCGGAACAATGATCCGTGATGGGGATACTGCGCTGCATGAAAGCAGGGCGGCGAAGCACTTCCTTCCGGAAGGTGGCGCGGCCGCCGCCAACCGCAGGATGAAAGATCGGTCTCACTCCTTGAAGCCGTGGCCGGCATCCGCCAGCCAGGGAGCCTCGATGAGGTAGTCGCCGTGCCGCTTGCGAATTGTGGCGTAGAAGTTGGCGAGGAGCGGATCGGGGAAGGTGATGAGCGAGACGCAGCGGTCGATGGTGCCATCGAAGTCGCCGCCACAGCGGATCGCGGCGAGGAGTTCGGTGTGGGCAGCCTGGAGCGCCTTGAAGCCGGGCGTTGCCGCAAGCTCCGCGTCGCCCACCAGGATGTGGATCGCTTCGCGCTTCGTCTTCCCCTTGAGCGAGATCGCGCCGGCCTCGAGGAAGGCGAGTTCGGCCGCCGCGGCGCGCGTCGCCTCGACCACCGTGATGTCGTAGCCGATCGTCTTGCCGGCGCCCTCGACGCGGGAAGCGACGTTCACCGTGTCGCCGATGCAGGAATAGTCGAACCGCGTCTCGAGGCCCATGTTGCCGACGAGCGCCTCGCCGGTGGAGATGCCGATGCGGATGTAGATTTCCTGCATCGCATGGCCCTCGGCCCTTAGCTTGAAGGCGTCCGCAGCGTTCAGCTCGACCATGGTCTGGCGCATCAGCAGCGCCGCACGGCAGGCGCGGAGCGGATGGCGCGGCACTTCCACGGGCGCGTTCCAGAACGCCATGACGGCGTCGCCGATGAACTTGTCGATGGTGCCGAGTTCACCGGTGATCCGGTTGCCGAGCGCGTCGAACATCGTATTGAGGAGCGCGACCAGCTTGTGCGGGACGAAGCCCTCCGACAGCGTGGTGAAATCGCGGATGTCGGAGAACATGACCGACAGCTCGCGCGTCTCGCCGCCGAGGGCGAGCTGGCCGCTGTTCTTCTCGATCTGCGCCAGCAGCGCCGGGGCGACGTAGAAGCCGAAGGCGTTCCTGATCTTCCGCTTGTCGGCGTCGGTGACGGTGAAGCGGAAGAAGATCATCGCCGAGTAGACGATGAAACTGCCGAGCAGCGGGAAACTAGGGTCGACCAGCACGCCGCCATTCTCGAAGCCGAACACCGAGCCGTCGCGGAACGCGAACCACGAGCCGGCGGCCACTCCAAGGCCGAGCAGACCACCGAGGAGGAGCACGACCAGCGGCCCGAAGAACTGGGTGGCGAAGATGATGAAGAGGCCCAGCAGCAGGAAGGCGAGAAGCTCGAGCCCGCCGACCCAGTCCGCCCGCGCGAGATAGGTGTTGGACAGAATCTGCTGCAGCGCCTGCGCGTGGATTTCGACGCCCGGCATGTTCACGCCGAGCGAGGTGCCGCGGATGTCGAGAAGTCCGGTGGCGGAGGTGCCGATGAGGACGATGTTGCCGGCGATGAGGTGCTGGAACGCCGCCGCATCAGGACCGAGGATTTCCCTGGCGGAAATGTAGAGATCGTCCGGCGTCTCCTGGTAGTAGAGCCAGAGGTCGCCGGTGGCCGTCGTCGGCACGTCGAAACTGCCGACGCGGACGCGCTGGATCGTGCCGAAGCCGGCGGGGTCGGCGAAGGCGACGATGCTCGGCGCCCCCAGCGCAATGCGGAGCGCCTCGATGGCGAGCGCCGGGTAGAGGACGCTGCCGCTGCGCCACAGGAGCGGCAGGCGACGGATGGCGCCGACCGTTCCGCCGGGCTCGAGACTGACGCTGCCCAGCCCGTAGGCGGCCGCAGCCAGTACCGGCAGCGGCATCGCCGCGCCGGGCATGGTCGGGACGAGAACGTCCTGGTTAACCTGACCGACGAGGGGGATGCCTGCCTTCGGCGCGCCCGGCACCGCGCCGGCGCGGGAAACGACGCCGAAGCCGAGGACCGAGGGCGAATTGGCGAGCGCCTCGGCAAACATGACGTCGTAGTCCGGCAGCCGGCCGGCGGCGGCCAGGTCGAGCACGCCCGGAAGATCGGCCTCGATCGCCTCTGCAAGCCGCGCCGGCGAAACGCGGTCGGGCTCGGGGAAGAGCACGTCGTACACCACCGCTGCGGCGCCGAGCTGGGTGAGCCGGGTCGTCAGTTCGGCAAGGATGTTGCGCGGCCACGGCCACTGGCCGATCTCGGCGAGCGAGGCCTCGTCGACGTCTATGATGCGGACCGGAAGGTCCATACTCTCACGTGGGGCGAGGCGCTGGTACCAGTCGAAGGCGAGGTCGCGGAGGGACTGGACCGGATAGGGGTCGGCGATCCGGACCCAGGACAGGAGAAGGACGATGACGAGCCCGAACAGGCTCGGGAAGACGCGCCGCCTCCACATCCTCCGACTGCCCCTCTACCCTGCCTGCGGAATCGTCTGCCGTCCTGCGCGACATCGCCCCGGGGACGCCTCGCTAGTCGCGTTCGACCTAGCGCCGCGCGGACTCCTCGCGGAACAACAGCTTACCGTCAGCGCATGACAATTGACCATACGGCACGGCGGCAACCCCTGCCTTCGTTTCGGGCAGGCCTCTTCCGGCGTCGTGCCCAACGGACGGGCAGTCTGCATAAGCAGCGGGCAACCGGGCCGCGCCCGCCGTCAGCCAGCATGGCACGGGCCGTGCTGTGCATGCATCGTCCTGACGCCGGAAAGGGGTTGCCCGGTGCTGCTTGCCCAGCCGTTCATCGAGAGCCTGCGGACGATCCACGCGCGCGTTGCCGCGCTGGATGAAGGTTCGGTCGCCACCTACATCCCGGAACTGGCGAAAGCCAACCCGGACCACCTTGCGATCGTCATCGCGACGCTGGACGGAGAAGTCTATGCGGTCGGCGACTCCGACGTCGAGTTCACGATCCAGTCGATCTCGAAGCCGTTCGCCTACGCCGCGGCGCTCGACCGCTTCGGCCGCGAGGAGACGCTGACCCGCGTCGGCGTGGAGCCCACGGGCGATGCCTTCAATGCCATCGTGCTCGACGAGGCGAACCGGCGGCCGTTCAACCCGATGGTCAATGCCGGCGCCATCGCGGTGTCGGCGCTCTATGCCGGCGATACCCAGGAGGCCCGCAACGAGGCGATGATGGCGACCCTGTCGGGCTTCGCCGGCCGCCGCCTATCGATGGACCAGAGCGTGTTCCAGTCGGAAAGCGAGACCGGCCACCGCAACCGCGCCATAGCGTACCTCCTCCTGAATTCCGGAATGCTGGTCGGCGAACCGGCGGCCGCGCTCGACACCTATTTCCGCCAGTGCTCGGTGCTGGTGAATACGCGCGACCTCGCGATGATGGCGGCGACCCTCGCCAATGGCGGCATCAACCCGCTCTCGCGCAGGCGGGCGGTGAAGGTCGAGAGCGTGCCGGACGTCCTGACGGTGATGCTCACCTGCGGCATGTACGATTACGCCGGCCAATGGGCGTTCGAGGCGGGCCTACCGGCCAAGAGCGGCGTTGCCGGCGGCGTTCTGGCCGTCGTCCCCGGCCAGTTCGGCATTGCCGCCTATTCGCCGCGGCTCGACCGGTTCGGCAACAGCGTCCGCGCCGTTGCCGCCTGCCGCGAACTCTCGGCGATGTTCTCCTTCCACAGCTTCCGCCAGCGCGTCGGCGGCAACGGTCTGCGGACCCGCGAATGGAACGGCGGCGATATCAGGTCGCGCCGCTGGCGGCCGGGGGCCGAGCGCGCGGTGCTCGACGGCGATGGCGACAGGATCCTCGTCGTCGAGGCGCGCGGCGACCTCACGATCGCGGTCGCTGACCGCATCCTCAGGCGTGTTCACGCAGCGCTCGCCAGCGGCCGCCTGGTCATCATCGACATGAAGAGCGTGACCGGGATGGATGCGGGCTCGGTGCGTCTCCTCACCGAGTTCGGCGCCGCGCTTGCCGTGATGGAGGAGACGGTGATGCTCACCGAACCGCTGGAAGCCGGTGTGTTCGACCTCCTTAGAGGACCGGACGGGGAGTTGCCGGGCCGGTTCCTCATCGAGCAGAGCCTCGACCAGGCCCTCGAAATCGCCGAGGATCGCGTCCTTCGCTCGATCCTGCCGCCCGGATCGGGCCAGCCCGTGGCAGTGGAGAGCGCCACGCTCTTCCTCGGCGTCGCCGACGAGGACATGGCGGCCCTGATCGCAGCGATCGAGCCGGAAGCCCGGACATACGCCGTCGCCGACGGCATCGTCCGGCAGGGAGAGCAGACCGACGCGATCTATGTGGTCGCCGCGGGGATGGTGACGGTCCAGCTGCCATCCAAAGCCGGTACGCCGACGCGCGTCACCTCACTTGGTCCATCCGCCATATTCGGCGAGATGGGGCTCATCGACGGTGCGCCACGCTCGGCGGACATCGTCGCGGAGACCGAGGCCGTCTGCTGGCGCCTGCCGATCGACCGGATGCGCGCATTCCTTCAGGAGCATCCGCGCGTGATGAACCAGATCCTGGCCAATCTCGTTGGCGATCTCTCGGACCGGCTGCGGCAGTCGAACCGGATGGTGATGTCGCTGAGATAGGGCGGAGCCCACACGGAAAGTGCGCTGGACTCCGGAAAGCAATCGGCCCGATCCTTGTGGGACCGGGCCGATCATGATCCGCGACGCTAACGCGTGCCTAGCACTGCACGAGCAGCGGATTGGCAGTCGGCGTGGACGTCGGCTGGCCGTTCGGCAGCAGGTAGATCGGCTGGCCGAACTGGTTCAGCGCCTGGCAGACGCCGCGCGGCTGACCGGCGGCCTGCGTGAGCGACGACACGACGAAGCCACCGGCGCCGCCAACGAGCGTGCCGAGCGCGATCGCCTGCGGGCTGCCACCGAGCGCGGCGACGAGAACGCCGCCAATGGCGGCGCCAGCACCGGTTCCGACAGCCGTGGGCGAGCAGCCCGCCAACGCAATACCGGCCGCAGCGATGCCGGCAATGATTATCTTGTTCATCGTCTAGCCCTTTCTGATCGTTCTTTTGATCCGTCCCCGCGACGACGTCGCGCCTTCCAACGCACCCCGAAGGAAACGGTTCCGCACCCTTTGAGCCCAGATGGCCCACCGGCGCCTATACTACAGCGGCTCCGACGCCAATCAAGGAGAGGACGAGAAGCACCAGGAACACGATGATGAAGATGGCGAACAGGATTCGCGCCACCGTGGCCGCGCCGGCTGCGACGCCGGTAAAGCCGAGAGCGCCGGCGACCAGCGCGACGATGAGGGCAATGATGGCCCAGGTCAGCATGGCTTTGGTCCCTTCCGTTGATCGTTCGGGACCACAACTGGTTCGACCATCTGTTTGTTCCAGTCACGGAAATGGCCGAAGGGCGTGCGCCCTCCGGCCATCCGCAACCCCTGCGGGCCGCGGCTTTCGCGAGACCAGCGGATCGTGGCGGCCACGCCCGCGCCGGCTGCCATGGCAGCCGCAATCGAGGCCCTGAGGTCCTCGTCGTCGCTCTGAACGCATGGCTGATCCGGCTTGCGGACGAATTCGCCCGTGTCCATCTTCGGAGACCTCCCGACGCAAGCCGTTGCGGCCGTTCGGTGCCCGGAGACCAGAATGTCGATCCGTCCCGTCAAGTCCGTTTCGCTCGCCCAGCCGACCCGCGAAGGCGCGGGCGTGTCGCTCCACCGCGCCTTCGGCTTCGGCAAGACGGAGGAATTCGACCCGTTCCTCCTGTTCGACGACTTCCGCAACGACCGGCCGTCGGATTATCTCGCCGGCTTCCCGTGGCACCCGCATCGCGGCATCGAGACGATCACCTACGTCCTGTCGGGCAATGTCGAGCACGGCGACAGCCTCGGGAACCGCGGCACGCTCGGGGCGGGCGACGTCCAGTGGATGACGGCCGGTTCGGGCATCATGCACCAGGAGATGCCGCGCGGTGACGAACTCGGCCGGATGCACGGCTTCCAGCTCTGGGCCAACCTTCCCTCCGCGCTGAAGATGACGTCGCCGCGCTACCAGGACGTCCCGGCCGCCGAGATCTCCGAGATCGTCGACGACGACGGCACGCGCATTCGCGTCGTGGTCGGTGAATTCCTCGGCAGGCGCGGGCCGGTCGACGGCATCGCAGCCGACCCGATCTATCTCGACATCTCCGTCCCGCCCGGGAAGCGGAAGGTGCTGCCGGTGGAAACCTCGCGGCACGCCTTCGCCTACGTCTTCGCCGGCTCGGGCACGTTCCGCGATGCGTCGAAGCCGTTCGGCGTCCTCACCGAGCGCGGCACCCCCGACAACGAGGTTCTCGTGCGCGAGACCGCGGGCAACCGCTCGCTGGTGCTGTTCGATTCCGGCGACGAGGTGGCGGTCCAGGCCGGCGACGAGGGCATCCGCTTCCTCCTCATCTCCGGCCAGCCGCTCAAGGAGCCCGTCGCCTGGTACGGCCCGATCGTGATGAACACGCAGGGCGAACTGCAGACGGCGGTGAACGAACTCCGGGCCGGCACCTTCATCAAGCAACGCGGCCCGCGGGTCTAGTGGAACCCGGCGCGGCGCCGAAAGGCGGCCGCGGGACATCACTCGATACGGTAGACCGCCCCGCCAGGCTCGCGAAAGAAGTCCACCCGCGCGCCGTCCCAGTGATAGTCGAGGTGGCGGGCCTGGACGACGTTTCCGGCCAGGTCCGGGTAGAACAGGCCGGCGGAGGTGCCGCCGGGGTCGCGGATGCCGGGATAGACCACGCCTGCCGATCCGCCCTCCCTGAGCACTGCTCCGAAGTGCCGTGCGGCCTCATGGCTGTCGGGGTCGAGCAACGGCAGGAATGCCGGATCGTCGCCGCGGAGATCGTGAAGCGCCGCATCGACATCGAGGACGAGTTCGCGGAACTGCGATGTCCAGCCGGGCCGCTCGCCGGTCGCCGCCATGAAGATCGCATGGTGGTGGACCGTTTCGAGCAGCGCCGTCTCGAACCGGTCGCCAACATAGAGGACGCCGTGGGCGCCGGCGCTGAACCGGCTCGGGCGGTCCGGGCTGACATGGGTGAACGGCGCCATGAGGAAGCTTGCACCGGGGCCGGAGACCCTCCGTTCGGGCGGCACGAGGTCGAGCGCCCC
>CAXNGA010000069.1:0-7344 GCA_964201375.1 Kaistiaceae bacterium | reverse complement strand
TCCCGAACCGGACTCGCCGACGATCCCGATGGTCTGCCCGCGGCGCACCTTGATCGAAACGCCGTCGAGCGCCTTCACATGGCCGACGGTTCGCTTGAGGACACCACGCTTGATCGGGAACCAGACCCTGAGGTCGTGTACCTCCACGGCCACCGGCGCGTCGGGCTTCAGCGCGGGCGGATTGACCCTGGGCTCCGCGGTGAGGAGATGCCGGGTATAGGGATGCCTCGGCGACCGGAAGAGTTGCTCGGTACTGTTGCGCTCGACGATCTCCGCCTTGCTCATCACGCACACATTGTCGGCGAACTTCCGCACCACGCCGAGATCGTGGGTGATGAAGAGGAGCGACATCCCGGTCTCGGCCTTGAGCGTCATCAGGAGGTCGAGGATCTGGGCCTGGACGGTGACGTCAACGGCGGTGGTCGGCTCGTCGGCGATCAGGAGCTGAGGCCTGTTGGCGAGCGCCATCGCGATCATTACGCGCTGGCGCTGGCCACCCGAAAGCTGGTGCGGAAATGATGCGAGGCGCCGCTCGACGTCGGTCATGCGGACGCTTTCGAGGAGCTCGATGGTCCGCATCCGCGCTGCGCGGCCCCCGAGGCCCTGATGGATCTTCAGCGTCTCACCGATCTGCCGCTCGATGGTATGGAGCGGATTGAGCGACGTCATCGGCTCCTGGAAGATCATCGCGATGCTGCTGCCGCGAACCTTGAGAAGCTCCGCCTCCGGACTCTTCAGCAGATTCATGCCCTTGAACAGGATCTCTCCGGTCGGGTGGAACGCCGGCGGACAGGGCAGCAGGCGCAGGATCGAATGTGCGGTAACCGACTTCCCAGAGCCCGACTCGCCGACCAGCGCCATCGTCTCGCCCGGCGCGATGTCGAACGAGATATGCCTCGCCGCCTCGTTGACGGTATCGCCAAACCGGAACGAGACGCTGAGATCGCGGACGGAGAGAAGCGGTTCGGTCATCGTGCCCTCAGCCCCGCGCCGAGCCGAAGCTCTTCCGCGGGTCGAAGGCGTCGCGGACGCCCTCGCCGATAAAGATCACCAGGGTGAGGAGGATGGCGATGCTGAAGAAGGCGGTGAAGCCCAGCCACAGCGCCCAGATATTGTCCTTCGCCTGAAGGACCATCTCTCCGAGCGACGCCGACCCGGCCGGCAGGCCGTAGCCGAGGAAATCGAGTGATGCGAGTGTGCCGACCGAGCCGGCGAGGATGAACGGCATGAAGGTCAGCGTCGCCACCATCGCGTTGGGCAGAAGGTGGCGGAACATGATGATCCGGTTCGAGACGCCGAGCGCGCGCGCGGCGTTGACGTACTCGAAGTTGCGGCCGCGGAGGAACTCTGCGCGCACCACCCCCGTCAAGCCTGCCCACGAGAACGCGAGCATCACGAACAGCACCGTCCAGAAAGTCGGATAGATGAACGAGAAGATGATGATTATTATGTAGAGGGTTGGTATCGACCCCCACAGTTCCAGGAGTCGCTGGCCGATGAGATCGACCCAGCCGCCGAAATAACCTTGTAGGGCACCGACGATCACACCGATGACCGAAGACGAAATCGTGAGAAGGAGCCCGAACAGCACCGATACGCGGAAGCCATAGATCACACGGGCCATTACGTCGCGGCCCTGGTCATCAGTGCCGAGCCAATGGAAATTGCCGATGGTGCAGTTCGGATCGTCGACGCCGCTGGGGAAGTTGCGGCATCGCTCCGCGGCGGACATCGTCCACGATGGCGGCGAGGGCGTCGAGGTCGGGAGGTTGCGATCGAATGTGCCATAGGAATACCGGATCGCCGGCCACAGCATCCAGCCATTCTCCTCGATCTCGCGCTGGATGAACGGCTTCCGGTAGTCGGTCACGGCGAGAAAACCGCCGAACTTCGATTCCGGATAGGTGACGAGGGCCGGGAAGAGTATCTGGCCATTGTAGGAGACGACGATCGGCTTGTCGTTTGCCACGACCTCGCCGAGCAGGGTGAAGGCAAACAGGCCGAGAAACAGCCATAGCGACCATTTCGCCCGGCGGTTGCCGTGGAAGGTCTGCCAGCGCCGCTGCGAAATGGCGGAGCGCAGGATCAGTGGCCGCCGCTGCGGCCGGGCCACGCCCTCATCGGAGGGGGTGCGGGCGATGCTCGACACCTCACACCCTCCTGGATTCGAAATCGATCCGCGGATCGATCCAAGTGTAGCTTATGTCCGAAAGGATGCCGATGAGGAGCCCGATCAGCGTGAAGACGTAGAGCGTTCCGAACAGCACCGCATAGTCGCGGTTCACGGCCGAAACATAACCGAGGAGGCCGAGACCATCGAGGGAGAAGATCGTCTCGATCAGGAGCGATCCGCCGAAGAACACCCCGATGAACGCGCCCGGGAAACCGGCAATGACCAGCAGCATCGCATTGCGGAAGACGTGGCCATAGAGGACACGGCGTTCGGTCAGGCCCTTGGCACGCGCGGTGATGACGTACTGTTTCCGGATCTCGTCGAGGAAGACGTTCTTCACGAAAAGCGTCGACACCGTGAAGGCACCGATCGCCATTGCGATTATCGGCAGGACCAGGTGCCAGAAATAGTCGATGATCTTCTGGTACCAGGGCATGGCGTCGAAGCCGGGAGATGTAAGCCCGCGCAGCGGGAAGATATCGAGGACGGAACCGCCGGCAAACAGGACGATCAGGAGGATCGCGAACAGGAAGGACGGGACGGCGTAGCCGATTATGATGATCGTGCTCGTCCAGGTGTCGAACGGCGTGCCGTCCTTCACCGCCTTGCGGATACCGAGCGGGATCGAGATGCCGTAAGCAAGCAGGGTCATCCACAGGCCGAGCGAGATCGATACCGGCAGCTTATCGGCGATCAGTTCGAACACGCCCATGTCGCGCGAATAGCTCTCGCCGAAATCGAAGCGCAGGTAGTTGCCGATCATCAGGAAGAAGCGCTCGACCAGAGGCTTGTCGAAACCGTACTGCACGCGCAGTTGTTCGAGATAGGCGGCCGGAATTCCGTCGGTGCTGCGATATTGAAGGGCCGGGGTTTCTGCGGCTGGACCCTGCGTCGCCGTGCCCTGCCCCGTGGCCCCTACTGCCTGGCCGAGATCGTTGTCACCGCCGGTGACGCGGACGGTGGCCCCGACGGCGGTCCCCTCATATTCGGCGATGGCCTGCTCGATCGGCCCCCCTGGGGCGAACTGCACGACCGCAAAGTTGATGACCATGATCCCAAACAGCGTCGGGATCACGAGCAGCAGGCGTCGGATGATATAGGCCGTCATGCTGCTCTAAAAGCATCCACCACGCGGAGGGCTGGCAACGGCAATGTCGAAGGTGCAAATTCTGTTGGCCACAGGGCTTACTCGGGCCTGGTCGGCCCGATAAACCGGGCCGACCAATGTCACGTTGACTTGACTATTCCTGCGGTCCGACGCGGGCCGCCTTCTCCTCGTCAAACCACCAGATGCTCGGGAAGCCGATCGAGTAGCGCGGCAGGTTCTCGGGATGCGAGAACCGGTCCCAGTAGGCGATCAGAGCACCGTCGAGGTACCAGCCCGGGCTGAGATACCAGCCCCAGCTGAGCACACGGTCGAGCGCCCGGCTGGCCGCGACCTGTTCGTCGCGGTTCGGCGCGTTGATGATCATCTCGATCAGCTGATCCACCGCCGGATCGGCGATGCCGGCAAAGTTACGCGAGGCGGCGACATCACGCGAACTGGAGTGGAACCAGCCGAGCAGTTCGTTGCCCGGCGACAGACTCTGCGTCCAGCCTTGATAGATGATGTCATAGTCGCGGGCGCGGACGCGTTCCGTGTACTGGGCGCTGTCTACGGTCCGGATCTGGAGGTCGACGCCAATGTTGAGGAGTGCGTCCTTCCAACGAAGCGCATTTGCCTCGAAGCTCGGCTGAACGTTGAGGAACTCGATGACCAGCGGCTCGCCGGTGGCGACGTTGGTCATCGTGCTGCCGCGAAGCTCGTACCCGGCCTCGGCCAGGAGATCGATCGCCCTACGGAGGTTGGCGCGGGTTTCCTCTTCGGTACCGTTCACCGGCGGCGTAAAATCGGTGGTGAACACCTGCGCCGGAACGATGTCGCGCAGGCCTTCGAGGATTTCGAGCTCGCGGCCGGTGGGCTGGCCGTCTGCCTCAAGTTCGTAGCCGTCGAAGAACGCGTCGAAGCGGTTGTAGAGTTCGTAGAATAGATCATGCCAGACCTCCTCGTAGGGATAGGTCAATGTAAGGGCTTCGCGGACACGGATGTCGGAGAACTCCGGGCGGCGCGTATTGTAGACGTAGCCGATAATCCGCCCATAATCGACGTCGGTGAAGACGCGCTCCGCGATAACGTGGCCGGCGGCGATCGCCGGGAAGTTATACTCGTTCGACCAGCGACGGGCGATGTTCTCGGTGCGGAAGTCGATCTCGTCCGCCTTGAAGGCCTCGAACAGTACGGTCTCGTCGAGGAAATACTCGTAGCGGATGGTCTGGAAGTTGTTGCTGCCGACATTCACGTTGAGGTCGGCCGCCCAATAGTCGGCAACTCGCTCGAATGTCATCGACCGGCCGGGATCAAGCAAGGCTATTCGGTAGGCGCCCGAGCCGAGCGGCGGCTCCAGCGTCGGTGCGGTGATGTCACGCGGATTGCCGGCAGAGTCGGTGCCTTCCCAGTAGTGCTGCGGCAGGACGAGCAGTTGGCCGACGATGCTCGGCAACTCACGGTTGCTAGGATCGTCAAAGGTGAAGGTGATCTCCCATTCGCCGGTCTGCTCGGCCGATACGACATGCTCGTAGTAGGAGGCCATCTGCGGATTGTTGGCCTTGAGCGTGTCGAACGACCAGATGACGTCGGCGGGCGTGATCGGCGTGCCGTCATGCCAGTAGGCGTCCTCGCGAAGCCTGTAGGTCGCGGAGCTGAAATCCTCGGCAACCCGGAAGCCTTCGGCGAGCAGCCCGTACTGCGCGAGGCTCTCGTCGAGATTGCCCGTCATCAGTGTGTCGTAGATCAGGCCCAGACCGTCCGCCGCGACGCCCTGTGCCGGCACGATGTTGAGCGTATCGAAGCCGCCCATGGCGCCGAGGCGGACGAGGCCGCCGACCGGCGCGTCGGGGTTCACATAGTCGAAGCGCTCGAAGCCCAGCGGGTACTTCAGTTCACCGACGGGAATGACGCCGTGACGCCATCCTCCGTCATCTTGGGCCAAGCCCCCTGTGGCGATCCCGCCAACGATGGCGAGGCCGACGACTGCACCCAAGACGTGCTTCATGCGCATGAATTCACCTCCAGCCCTTCTTCGTCCACTTTGCGAAGCTTACGTCTTCGGTAGGCCGTTGGATCAACCGTTGGATGAACATCTTCTGATCGTTGCCGAACGCGCACCTGAGCGCCGATAAAAATATCATGAGAAATCGGGCCTCGTCGCTTCACGATGACATGGCGGCGCGCGCGCACAAGCATTTTTTGCCGGGCGCAATGCCGACTTCGCCTTCGGCGTCGCCGACATGAGCCGCAATCCGGTCTTCCGGCAGGAGGAGTTGGACGTCATGAAGGCCCAGATGATGAGCCAGCTCGAAGCCTCGCTCAGCAACCCCGGCACCCAGGCCAACCGCGCCTTCTATCCCCGAGTCTACCCGAACCCTATGGCTCGATCGTGACACCCGACGGCCTCGGCGCCCTGACCCGCGACGCGGTGTTGGGCTATTACGAGACCATCGCGGACCCGGCCAACGCCATACTCATCACCTCGGGTGACATCTCGGTCGAGGAGGGCACCGCACTGACCGAACAGTATTTCGGCGACTGACAGAGCAACGGCCCGGCGCCGGAGATAATCCACCCGCCGCTGGACAATGGCATCGAGGGCACGCAGATCTTCCTCGTCAACGTGCCCGGCGCGCAGCAGGCGGAGCTTGCGATCGGTAATCTCGGCGTTGGCGGCAGCAATCCCGACCGCAATCCGCTGTCGCTGGTCAACAACCTGCTCGGCGACGGGCTGTCGTCGCGGCTTGCCTGCAATCTCCGCGAACAGCGTGGTTATGCCTATTCGATCGGCTCGATCCTCTCTTTCCCGGTCGACCGCGGCGTGTTCCAGATCAACACCCGCGTCCAGCCCGGGACCGTCGCCGACGCGATCACGCAGATCCTCCGCGAGGTGGAGATCCTGCGCATCGAACCGATCCCGGACCGGGAACTGGCGGAAATCCGTGCCGGAATGATCGGCGGCTTCGCGCTCGATCTCGAAACCGTGTCGGACTACATCGGTACGATCGTGGCCTACACGATCCGCGGCCTGCCGCTCAGCGAGATCGCCGACTATCCTGCGCGGATCGGGGCCGTCACGCCGGCGACGGCGCTCGAGGCGGCGCGAGAATACCTGCCGAACAATCTCCTGATCGTGGTCTCCGGCGACGCCGCCGTGTTGCGATCGCGCTCTGCGCGGTCTCGACCCTTGGACGGCTGGAAACAAGAACAGCAGAGTCATATGATCGGACATGATATCGGGGTGGTTGGTTCGATCGAGCGCCGCGCAAATTTTAGGCGCCTCCCGGACATATGGCCGCTCACGGAAAGGTTCGTGCTTGCCAATGCCGGTCCCTGGCGTCAGTCTTGGGTCCTAGAAGCCGCTCATCAGGTGGATGCCGGTCAAGAGGGTTCATGCGCCTTCGTCTCAGAGCCGCTGCAGCCCTCCTTGCAGCCGTCGCCGGCACGGCCGCGATCGCGCCGTCCGCCTCGGCGCAGACTCGGTTCATGTCGAGCACGACAGGCGCCTTCCTCGCAGGGCAGGTGGCAGCTGCTCGCCTCGATCTCGAGGCGGCGGCCTGGTACTACAGCTACGTTCTCCAGCGCGATCCATCCAATACCCAGCTCGCGGCGACGGTCTTCTCGCTGTGGCTGGAGGTCGGCAACATCGCCGGGGCAGCCCCGATCGCCGCCACGCTGGTCGGCATCGACCCGGGCTTCGAGACCGGCCGGCTCGTCCTGGCCTCGCAGGCGATCCGGAGCGGTCAGTATCAGGCGGCCCGCAACCAGCTCGACGCCATCACGCCGGTCGATGAACTCGGCACAATCACCCTTGGCCTCCTCCGCGCCTGGCTGCACCAGGCCCTCGGCGAGACCGACGAGGCGCTCGCGCTCCTCGACGGGGTGTCGGAGCAGTACCCGGAGTTAGGCCTCTACCACTCCGCGCTCATCGCAGACCTTGCCGGCCGCACCGACGTTGCGATGTTCTTCGCCGAGGAGGCGATGACTCGCGCCCGGTCGATCGGCTCGACTCTCCTTCACGCCAGCCTTCTGTCCCGCACCGGCGATGCCGCATCGGCGGAGCGGGAGCTACTCGAGGTCCTCG
>CAXNGA010000068.1:0-7357 GCA_964201375.1 Kaistiaceae bacterium | reverse complement strand
ATTCGGTGCTTGTCGCCGCCGCCGGTGCCACGTTGCCGGCGGCGAAGCGGAACCTGGCGCTCGCGGACACTCTCGAGGCTCTCGAAGGCGGCGCGGACGCCCATCTCAACGTTGTCGATGGTGATGGCGAAGTCGCCGCGGTCGAGCTTGGCCAGCCGAGTACCTACGAGATCGAACACACGCTCGCGCTCGAATGGATCGTGAAGGCCGCCACCGACGAGGCGCGCGAGAGCGGGTTTGATGCCGGCCTCGAGGCAATTCACGACGCGCTCGCCGCGGACGCGACGCTTGGCGGTCTCGTCGACGACGTCGCAATCACCGCCGTCAACCGCTCGAACCTCGCGATCGAGGGCGTCCCGCAGCTGAAGGGCGCCGAGATCGCGGTGCGGCTGGCCTTCACGTCCCGCCGGCCCTTCTAGATCGACCGGACGCTTCACTTCCGGCCCATCCCGGGCTTCGGCCCAACTGGCGCGCGTTAGCAGGCCGCTCATCACCACAAGGAAGAACCCCATGGCACTGCCGCGCGGCAAGATGACCGACATCCTTTTGAAGACCCAGAGCGCCTTCGGAACGCTGGCGACCGGCAACTATCACCGGACCTTTGCCTATTCCTTCGATCTCGGCGAGAAGTTCGGCCTCCCCGACGACCCGATCCTCGGCCTGCCGCGGTCGAACGACCGCGACATGACGGCGCCGGCGCCGGACCTCCGCCGGCATGAGGGCCGACTGTCCGTGCCGCTTGACCTCAATCACCTTGCCTATTGGTTGATCGGGCTGTTCGGCGCGCCTGACTCCGATCCCCAGGCGGCAACCGGGGGCATCGTCTTTTCGGGGCAGCCGGCGGCCGGTTCGACGATCACCATCAACGGCGTCGTCTTCACCTTCACCGACACCGCACCGGGCGCGAATGAGATCGGAATCCAGGGAAGCCTCGCGACCACGCTGTCGGAAATCGTCTCGGTCCTCAATGCGTCGGTCGATGCCGAAGTCGCCGAGGCAACCTATGACGAAGTCGATGGCACTAGCCTGACGATCGAGCACGACACGGCGGGCCCCAACGGCAATGCCTTCACGCTCGCCGCGGCGGCGGGATCCAACGGCGCCGTTTCGGCAGCGACGCTGCAAGGCGGCTGCCACGCACACATCTTTACGTCGGGCGGCGAGACCCTGCCGCCCTATTCTATCGAGACGCGGCTCCGGTCGGCCGCCGGCGGCGGGCCGCGCTTTCTCCGCCACATCGGCATCTTGATCAACGCCATGACGCTGAAAATGAACTTCGCGCAGGGCTATCACCGTGCCGACCTCGAAGTTGTGGGTCGCCACGAGGAGACCCACACCGCCACCTCCCAGGGCGGAACGCCGACGGCGCTGGGCTTGCGGCAGGTTCCCGCCACCAGAGGCGTCCTCAGGATTGCCGGCGTCGCCCAGGTGCCGATCCTCGCGGTGGACGCTGCCTATCGCAACAATCTGCAGCCGCTCGAATACGTCGCTGACGCGCCATACGTCTCCGGCCATGAGCCCGGCGACTCCGCCTTCTCGGGCACGCTCCGGACGCGCTTCGCCGACGAGACCTATTACGATTACGGGCGGAGCTCCGAGCCGCTCGCAGCGGCCATGGAATGGGCCCTCGATCCCGGCCACGGCCTCTTCCTGTCGGCGCCGCGGCTTCGCTTCGAAAAGGCGTCGCTCCCGTTCGAAGGTCCGGGCGGTATCGAGCTGACGCTGCCCTTCCGGGCCGAGCAGGACGAAAACGCCGCGATGCTGACGGCGACGCTCCGCAACGAAGTCGAGAGCTACGCCTGATGGGTCTCCGCCTCTCCTTTGACCGGTCGCCGCGCAAGGTGCCGCTGATCGGCGGCGCCTGGCTGACGATGCAGCCGGCGACGTCGGTCGAAATCGGAGCCGCCGAGGCGGCGGCACGGCGCAAACTCAAGGATGCGATCGAGGGCGTCGGCGCGTTGGCCGAGATCGGCCTCGCCGCTCCGAGCGCCCAGGATCTCCAGGACGGGCACTATGTCCTCGGCCTCTCTCGCTACCTCGCCGGCGTCGCCCTCGCCGAGCGGTTGGTGACCGATTGGGGCGGCATCGTCGACGATGGCGGCAAGGCGATCGTTTTCGATCCGTCGCTTCTTCCGAAGCTGTTCCTGGAGGACACGGTCCTCCGTTCCTTCGAGATGGCGGCCTATGCGGTTCGGGAGGCGCTGGTCGCCGAGGGGGAAGGGTTCGCGCCCTCGCCGAATGGCTCGGCGGCGGGGGCGCCGAGTACTGCCGCAACTGCCAATCGCAGGGAACGCCGTGCAGCCGAGGCCAGCCAGGAGAAGACGGGCAGCTCTGCCCGCAGCGGCTCGGGCCGGGAACCGCCGAGGGCATAGCCGCGCTCGAAGCCGCGCTCCGGCCCGGCGCCTGGGTGCATGCTGGAATGAGCGGTCTCGTCGTCGGCGTTCGGCCGGAAGCGGCATTGGCCTGCGCACCCGCGGGTCTCGATCGCGAAGCGCTGGTTGAGCTGATCGGCGCTGCGGAAGCTGGACTGGTGAAGGGCGCGATGGCGCGGGCGGAGCAGCGAAGGGAGGCGTAGCGAGATGGCCACAACCGCCCAGCGGGGCATCGTCCTTCGCCTCTCGACCGAGGGTACCGAACAGGTCAAGGCCGCCCTGAAGTCGCTCGGCGTCGAAGGCGAGGCAGCTCTCCGCCAACTCGAGCGTGGCGCGCAGCGCGTGACGCCGCCGCTGACCGCGCTCGACACAGCCGCCAAGAGGGTGACGAACTCAATCAACAGCGAGTTCCAGAAGCTGGCAACCGGCATCGTCGGCATGATCAGTCCGGTCAATCTCTTGATCGGACTGTTCGGCACCGCGGTCGGTGCGGTGGTCGGCTGGATCACGTCGGCCGTCTCGGGTTCGCAGGAGGCCGAGTCGGCAACGTCGCAGTGGGCCGACACGGTCGATCGGCTGCAGGAGGTCTATGGCAAGGCAGCCGACGAGGTCGCCCGCCTTTCGGAACAGGAGCGGGTCAACCGCCTCTACACGGTCACGTTCAACCTCGCCAACGAGGCGGAGCGCTACCAGCGGGCACTCGCCGGCATTCCGCTACTCCTGGAAGATCAGCTTCGCTACCAGATCGGTGGGACCGACGCGGCCGGGTTTGGCCAGGGCGCCACCCTCATTCAGCGGTTCCAGGCCGATCTGCGGGCGGGCAATGCTGATGTCGGCGCCTTCCTTGACGCCTTCCGGGCCCTTGCGGTCGAAGCCGGCAATCCCCGTCTCTTCACCTTCGTCGAATGGCTGCAGGGCGTGGCAGGCGATGCCGCCGACGCCGAGGAGCAGGTCGCCAATCTGCAGGCGCAGGCCGCCGGTCTGAACGGTACGCTCACTGATGAGCAGGCAGCCCTCATCGGTGTCGCCACCGAGCGCGAACGGGCGATTCAGGCAATAGACAGCGAGATCGCCGCACACGCTCGACTGCTGGAAGCGCAAGGCCAAACGGTCGAAGCCACCCGGGATGCCACCGCAACCCGAGAGTTCCTGGCGCGCCGTTCGACCGAACGGATTGCCTCGCTCCTCGTGGACGAGGCCCTCACCCTCGCAACGTCGATCAACAACACCCTCGCTGAGGCGTTTGGTGACCCGGCCCTCGCCGAAGCAGCTGCAACGCTGCAGGAGCCGATGCTCACCCTCTTCAGCACCATCAACGCGGGTACGCCGGACGTCCTGACGTTCCGGGCGGCGATCGCCGCGTTCGCAAATCTCGAGCCGGAAAACACCAGCCTCCAGACTTTGATTTCGACGCTGCTGGCTTTGACGGATCTGGCCGCGCAACTGCAGGGCGGGCTCACTCCGGTCACGCCCCCAACGCGACCGAGCGGAGGAGGAAGCGGGGCGGCTGCCGCCAGGACCGAGCAGCGCCGCCTGGAGCAGCTGGCGAAGTCCGTCCTGCAGGAGGTGACCCCGGCGCTTGCCGCTGAGCTCGAGCTGCAAGAGCGGCTCTCGGACCTCGCAGCGATCCGGGCGGCCGAGCTTCTCAGCGAGGCGGACTTCGCCGCGGCGGTCGCTGCGGCGCATCGCGACTATGCCGCGGCGCTGGAGGAAGCCCGCCTCGCGCAGGAGGGGCTCGACGGCAGCCTCCGCGCCGGCGGCATCCGCGCCCTCCGGAGCCTCGCCGACGAGGCGCTCGACGCCGGCGGTGTCATCGAGCAGGCGCTGACGAGCGCCTTCCAGGCGGCAGGCTCGGCCTTCGACGACTTCCTCGAAGGGGGCGAGGACTCATTCCGAAAATTCGTCGAGGCGATCCTGAAGGACCTCGCCCGGCTCGCCTTCCAGCAGGGCCTCGCCCTGCTCGCGCAGGGCATCCTCGGCACCCTCACGGCGGGCGGTAGCGGTGGCGGGTTCTTCGCGAACCTCCTCACCGCCATTGTCAGCCATGACGGTGGCCGGGTCGGCGAGCCGATGCCGACGCGGCGGGTGTCGCCATCGCTCTTTCTTGGTGCACCGCGGTTCCACACGGGGCTCGCTGCCGATGAGTTCCCAGCGATCCTCCAGCGCGGTGAAACCGTCATCCCGCGGGGCGGCAATAGCGGAACCGTCGTCCAGGTCATCAATCACAGCGGAGGCCGGGTCCGGCAGGAGCGGAGCAAAACGCCCGATGGGCGTGAGCTGGTGCGGATCATCATCGACGCCGTGGCCCAGAACATCGCTGATGGTGGTCTGGTCAGCCGGGCGATCGCCCAGGCCGCGGTCGATCGGGCGATCTGATGACCCTCGCCTTTCCCATCGCGGAGCTCATCGAGCGGCTCCGGGTGACCAGCGTCTCCTTCCGGCCGGATTGGGGGCAGGAGCAATCGGGCCTCGGTTCTGGCGCCATCCTCACCAAGGACCTGCGCCCACCACTGTGGTGGGGTTCTTTCGAAGGCCGTCAGCTGACGCACGCGCAGGCGGCTGAGGTCGAGGCGCTGATCGAGGCCATGGACGGGTCGATCGAGACCTTCTTCGCCTGGAATCCGGCGCGGTGGTACCCGATCGCGGACTTCCAGGGTGCTACGCTCGGCGCCGCGACGGTACGGATTCACACGGTCGGGGCGGACAACAAGACCCTCCGGCTCAAGGGACTGCCGGCAGGCTATGTGCTGACCCGGGGTGATCTCCTCAGCTTCGACTATGGTGCCGGTCCGTCGCGCGCCTGCCACCGCGTGGTCGAGGCCTCCGCGATCGCAGATGGCGCTGGGGTCACGCCGTTGTTCGAGGTGCGGCCGCACCTCCGCGCCGGCGCAGAGTCAGACGCCATCGTCAGCTTGATCCGACCGGGTCCGGAAATGCGGATCATCCCCGGCACCTACGAGCCCGCCTTCGTGGACCGCCGCTTCGCGTCGATCCGGTTCGAATCGATCCAGGTTCTCTGAGCCACACCGATGATCCCCTACGACGCGGCCGAGATCGCGGCGCTGCAGCAGCGCACCGTCGTCAAACGGAACTTCGTCTGGTTCCGCGCCCGCAACCGCGCCACCGATGCGATCGAGGAGATCGGTTTCTGGAACGATTTTGGGACGACGACCCTGGACGTCGTCTCCGGGCAGACCGGGGAGCCTGCAAGCCGGACCTACATCGGCTCCGGCGGCCTTATCCAGGTCGGCGGTATTCCCCGCACCGGCGACATCTCGGTGCGGCGGGTGCGGATCGTCCTTTCGCCGCTCCTTGCCGCCGTGGAAGAGGCACTTCGCGGTTACGACCCCAAGGGGCAGCTAGTCGAGATCCATCGCGGGCATCTGAGTATCGACACCCGTGAGCTCCTGGCGCCGCCTAAGCCGGTCTTCATCGGCTTCGTCACCGGGGCTCCCATCTCGACCCCGCCCGAAGGCGATGTCGCGGCGGCGGGGCTCGAATGCATTTCCGCCAGCTTCGAGCTGTTGCAGGGCGAACTCCATGTCCGCTCGGATGACTGGCTGCAGACAAGAGCGCCGGGCGATCGCTTTTACCGGTACACCGGAATAGCGGCCGACTGGGAACTGGCTTGGGGCCAGACCGGGCCGTCGCCGGCGCCAGTGGAGAAGTCGGCCCGCTTTCCGCGGATCAGGGCCTGGCTCGATGCCCGCCGGGAGCGGCTCGGCCGATGACCCGCCTCACGGGCTGGCGCGCCGCACTGGCCGCCGAGATCGAACGGCATCGCCGGCTGCCCTTCATCTGGGGCGAGAACGATTGCGTTCTCTTCTCGGCCAACTGCGTGAAGGCGATGACGGGAGATGACCCGGCCGGCGAAATCAGCGGACGCTACCGGACCGCGATCGGGGCAACCCGCCTCCTGCGCCGGCGCGGCGGGTCCCTTGCCGATCTGGTCGGGTTCGGCTTCGAGCCTGTCCACCCCAGCAGGGTGCGGATCGGTGACCTCGCCCTCGCGCCCTCGGCCGATCCTTCGTTCACCGAGGGTGCCCTCGGGATCGTCACCGGCGCGGTCGTGACTGTCGTTGCGCCAAACGGCCTCGGCGCCGTGCCGCTCTCGTCCGCAATCGCGGCCTGGCGGGTCTAGGAAGCACTCAATGCCGATCGGCACGATCGTCGCCACCGCGGCGGGTCTGGTCACGACCGCCGGCGCGCTCACCGTCGGCGGCATGCTGCTCGCGGGGACGATCAACCTCGTCACCTCCTTCGGCATGGGCGCCATTGTCCGGCGCATCCAGCGCCGCCGCCAGGGTGAGCAAAGCGACGTCGCCGGCGTCTTTGGCGCGCTTCGGGGCGGCGGGATCGTGCCGTGCTCCTTCATCCACGGCCGCTGGGCGACGGCAGGATCGCTGGTCTACCGCGAGACCTGGGGCGAGGACGGCAAGACCCCAAACGCCTACTACGTGACCGTCATCGCCATCAGCGACCTCCCTGTAACGGGGCTCGCCGGGCTGATCGTCAACAACAAGCCGGTCACCGTCGACCTTGAGGGCACTCCCGCCACGCAGGGCGTGCCGATTCCCGAGTTCGCGGTCGAGGGGAAGGACCATCTCTGGATCCGCTTCCACTACGGGTCCCAGACCGCGGCCGACTCCTACCTCGTCGCGAAGTTCGGAGCGCATGCGGACCATCCCTGGACCGCAGCCGCTGTCGGCACGGGCGTCGCCTATCTGATCGTCACCGCGCTGGTCGACAACGAGCTGTTCTCCGGCTGGCCGGAGTTCCTCGCAGTCGTCGACGGCATCCGCCTCTACGACCTTCGCGAGGACGACACTGCGGGTGGCGAGGGCGATCAGCGCTACGCCGACACGGCCACCCATGGCTTCAGCGAGAGCCCGCTCGTTGCCGCCTACAACATCCTCCGCGGCCTCTCGTACGCCGGTGAGCCCTTCTATGGCGGCAAGCGGATCGGGGTGCTGAACCTGCCGTTC
>CAXNGA010000067.1:0-7383 GCA_964201375.1 Kaistiaceae bacterium | reverse complement strand
GCATTGCGGTCTCGGAGGATCGCCTCGAGACGAAGGCGATCCGATGGGCTCAGCGTGATGGCGATCCCGGGGCGCATGCCCCAGACTCGCATGCCCCAAACCTAACGGGAATCCCTCACGGACTCACCCGTCGGACTTCATCCACTAGCTCCGGAATGCTGTCGAATTCGTTGCCGGATTGGGACATCGGAGCGCGGAGCGTCGCAAAAGCCCCGCGCATCCTTGCCGCGCCACGGGGCCGATGATACGGCCAGCCGCATGACCTCCCACCCGATCGCGACGATCCGCAATTTTGCGATCATCGCCCATATCGACCACGGCAAATCCACGCTCGCCGACCGGCTCATCCAGATGACCGGCGGGCTGTCCGAGCGCGAGATGCGCGACCAGGTGCTCGATTCGATGGACATCGAGCGCGAGCGCGGCATCACCATCAAGGCGCAGACCGTGCGCCTGAACTACAAGGCCAAGGACGGCGTCACTTACATCCTCAACCTCATCGACACGCCCGGCCATGTCGATTTCGGCTACGAGGTCAGCCGCTCGCTCGCCGGCTGCGAGGGGTCGCTGCTGGTGGTGGACGCCTCGCAGGGCGTGGAGGCGCAGACGCTCGCCAACGTCTACCAGGCGCTCGACAACGGCCACGAGATCGTCACCGTCCTCAACAAGGTCGACCTCCCTGCTGCGGAGCCGGAGCGCATCAAGGAGCAGGTCCAGGACGTCATCGGCCTCGACGCATCGGACGCGGTGCTGATCTCGGCCAAGACCGGCCTCGGCGTACCCGAGGTGCTGGAGGCGATCGTCAAGCGCCTGCCGCCGCCGACGGGCGACGAGGAAGCGCCGCTCAAGGCGCTCCTGATGGACTCCTGGTACGACGCCTATCTCGGCGTCGTGGTGCTCGTGCGGATCATCGACGGCAAGCTCAAGAAGGGCATGAAGGTCCGCATGATGCGGACCGGCGCGATCCATCAGATCGACCGCGTCGGCGTGTTCACACCAAAGCTCGTCGACGTGCCGCAGCTCGGCCCGGGCGAACTCGGCTTCATCACCGGGTCGATCAAGGAAGTCGCCGATACCGCGGTCGGCGACACGATCACCGAGGACAAGCGCCCCACCGCGGAGGCACTGCAGGGCTTCCGGAAGGCCGTTCCGGTGGTGTTCTGCGGTCTCTTCCCGGTCGATGCAGATGCGTTCGAGGATCTCCGCGCGGCCATCGGCCGGCTCCGCCTCAACGACGCCGCCTTCAGCTTCGAGATGGAAACCTCGGCGGCGCTCGGCTTCGGCTTCCGCTGCGGCTTCCTGGGCCTCCTCCACCTCGAGATCGTGCAGGAGCGGCTCAGCCGCGAATTCAACCTCGAACTCATCGCGACGGCCCCGTCGGTCGTCTACAAGATCAAGCTCACCGACGGCACCGAGATCGAGCTGCACAATCCGGCCGACATGCCGGACCCCGTGAAGATCGAAGAGATCCGGGAGCCGTGGCTCCGGGCGACGATCCTCACTCCCGACGAGTATCTCGGCGCGATCCTGAAGCTGTGCCAGGACCGCCGCGGCGTCCAGATCGACCTCTCCTATGTCGGCAACCGCGCGATGCTGGTCTACGACCTGCCGCTCAACGAGGTCGTGTTCGACTTCTACGATCGGCTGAAGTCGGCGACGAAAGGCTATGCCTCGTTCGACTATCAGCTCACCGACCACAAGGTCGGCGACCTCGTGAAGATGCAGATCCTCGTCAACGCCGAGCCGGTCGACGCGCTGTCGATGCTGGTCCATCGCGGCGCCGCCGAAAAGCGCGGCCGCGTGATGTGCGAGAAGCTGAAGGAACTCATCCCGCCGCACATGTTCCAGATTCCGGTGCAGGCGGCGATCGGCGGCCGGATCATCGCGCGCGAGACGATCAAGGCCCTCCGCAAGGACGTGCTCGCCAAGTGCTATGGCGGCGACGTCACCCGGAAGCGGAAGCTCCTGGAGAAGCAGAAGGAGGGCAAGAAGAAGATGCGGCAGTTCGGCAAGGTTGACATCCCGCAGGAAGCCTTCATCGCCGCCCTCAAGATGGACGAGTAGGCAGCCGAAGCCGGAGCGTTCGGATCAGGACATACGCCGTTGAAGCAGGTCGATGTCGTCGTGCTGGGTGCCGGTGCCGCCGGCATGATGTGCGCCGCCGAGGCCGGCAGGCGCGGACGTGCCGTGCTGCTGCTCGACCACGCCGCCGCGCCCGGCGAGAAGATCCGCATCTCCGGCGGCGGGCGCTGCAACTTCACCAATCTCAGGACTTCGCCCGACCGGTTCCTGTCGCAGAATCCGGCGTTCTGCCGGTCGGCGCTGAGCCGGTACACGGCGGCCGATTTCGTCGCCCTGGTCGGACGCCACGGCATCCCCTTCCACGAGAAGACGCTGGGCCAGCTCTTCTGCGACGGGTCGTCGAAGGAGATCATCGCCCTCCTCCTCGCGGAGCTGGCGGCCGGCGGCGCGGCACTCCAGCTGGGCACGACGGTCACCCGGATCGGCCACGACGGCGGCGGATTCACGGTCGAGACGTCCGGCGGCATGATCGCCTGCCGGTCGCTGGTCGTCGCTACCGGCGGAAAATCGATCCCGAAGATGGGCGCGAGCGGCTTCGGCTACGACATCGCCGCGCAGTTCGGCCTCCGCGTGACCGAGACGCGGCCTGGGCTGGTACCGCTGACCTTCGAGGCGGACCTCCTCGGCCGCACCAGCCCGCTCGCCGGCGTCGCCGTCGACGGCCGCGTCGCCTGCGGCCGTACCGCGTTCGAGGAAGCGGTGCTGTTCACGCATCGCGGGCTCAGCGGTCCGGCGGTCCTCCAGATATCCTCGTACTGGCGGCCGGGCGAGGAGATCACGGTCGCGCTGGCGCCGGAGACCGACGTGTTCGCGAGGTTGAAAGCGGCGCGGGCGGAGAATGGACGACAGTCGCTGCAGTCGGCGCTGGCGGTCTTCCTTCCCCGGCGGCTCGGCCAGTTCGTGGCCGGGACTCTGTCCATCTCCCAGCCGCTGGCGGACCTGTCGGACCAGAGGCTCCGCGATGTCGACATCGCGGTCAATGCCTGGCGCCTCAAGCCGGTCGGTTCGGAGGGCTACCGGACGGCGGAGGTGACCCTCGGCGGCGTCGATACACGCGACCTCGACCAGCGGACGATGGCGGCGAAGGCCGTGCCGGGGCTCTATTTCATCGGCGAGGTCGTCGACGTGACCGGCTGGCTCGGCGGATACAATTTCCAGTGGGCGTGGTCGTCCGGCTGGTGCGCCGGCCAGGCGGCCTGAAACGCGGGCGGGCGATACCAGGCCGCGGTTTTCCCCCTCCGCCGCCCTCGCACAGTCTCGCCCCTTCCCGCCTTCGCTGATAGGTTGCCGCCGGCGATGCAGAATCGATCCATGCCCAGTCCTGCAGCGGGGTCGGGCTCGAACGGGGTTCGGGCGCTGGCCGGGGCGTCGCTCGCCCTTCTGCTGGCCCTTCTGCTGGCCCTTCTGCCCGCGCCGGCATCCGCCCAGCAGGACGTTCTCCGCTCGGGGCTCGCCGGCGTGACGCTGCCCGTCCCGGCGCAGATGTGGTTCCCCGATCCGCGGCGGACACAGGCGACCACCATCAACGACGTGGCGGCGGCCGCCGGGAAGAGCTGCACGACCTACGAATTCAGCATCTGGTACGTGGCGACCAGTGCGCAGTCCGAGGACATCAGGACGCGCACGGAAGCGGCCATCAGCGAGGCCGGCTGGGCAATCGAACTCGCGGCCGTGCCGACCGACGAGCAGATCGCCTACCTCGCGCGCCGCGTGAGCGACGAACTGGTGATGGCGTGGCTGATCCGGCCCGAGGAACTCGGCCTTCTCCTCTGCGTCGCGGGTCCGCCGGCCGCCCCGCTCGACGAGGGCGCTGCGGGGGCGATCCAGATCGACGACGGCACGCGCGCCGCCGATGGTACGCCTCTGCCCCGCGGCAATCCCGCCCGCGACGGCGTGGAGCAGCCGACGGCGCCGGTGATCGGCCTCCCGCCGCTGCTGCCGGCAACCCCGGAGATCCCTGTCCCCGCGCAGGTGCCCGGCGGCATTGCGGGCGTCATCGAGGCGGCGCCACTCGCGCCACCTGCGGCCACTCCGGAGCCCGCGCCTGCCGCCCCCGCGCCCGAAGCAGCGGCGACCGCGCCCGTCGCGGCGGCGAGCGACGGCGGCCCTGGCTTCTCCTTCGGGCTGTTCCTCCTTGCCGCCGCGCTCGGCGGCGCGGCCTTCCTCCTCCTCCGCATCGGTACCGGCGCGATGGCGGCGCGGACCGGCGGACGCTGGCCGACCGCGATCGCGACGGTGGTGTACAGCCAGGTCGCTTCGGAGGAACGCAAGACGCGGACCGGCAAGCCGGGAACGCGCTATGTCCCTGTCGTTGCGTACGAATACGAAGTCGAGGGCGCGCTCTATCGCGCCGCACGGCTCAGGTTCGGCGACACGTCCAGCGCGGAGCTGAACGAGGCCCGGCACACGACCGACCGCTATCCGGTCGGCGCCGGGATCGAGGTTCACTACAACCAGGCCCGGCCCGCCGAAGCGGTCGTCGAAACCGGCCACGACACGGTGAACGTGGCCCTGATCGCGGGGGTAGCGCTGGCAGTGCTGGCCATCGCATCCCTCCTCAGCGCGATCGCGTAGGCGAAACCCATTGCCCTTTGGGGCAAAGGCCCCTTACCCTTGGCGGCGTGACATTCGTCAAGTTGCCGTGATTCAGCTGTCCGATCATGCCCCCGCGCAGGCGACCGCCCCCGATGGGGGGGCGCCCGCTGCGTTGCCGGCATCGCCGGCGGGGCTGGCTTTCTTCCTCGATGTCGATGGCACCCTCATCGACATCGCGCCAACGCCCGACGGCGTGTTCGTGCCGCCGGACCTGCCGGAAGCGCTGGCCGCCCTGGCCATGGCGACGGACGGCGCGGTGGCGATCGTATCGGGTCGGGCCATCGTCTCGCTCGACCGGCTGCTGGGCCCGTCCGAACTGGTGAAGGCGGGTCTCCATGGCGGCGAGCTCCGCCGTTCGGGCGCGCCGACGGAAGCCATGGCAGCCCCGCCGGCGCTCGAACTTCTCCGCCCCCTCCTCGCCGCGCTCATCGACCGCTGGCCTGGCACGCTCCTCGAGGACAAGGGGGCCGCCATCGCCATCCACTATCGTGGCAACCCCGCGGCGGAGGCAGACGTTCTCCTGACGGTCGAGGGCATGCTGCCCCTGACCGAGGGAACGGTTGCCGCACAGCGTGGCAAGATGGTCATCGAGCTCAAGCCGGCCTCCGCCGGCAAGGGAAACGTCGTCCGCCGCCTGATGGCGGAGCCGCCCTTTGCCGGCCGCCGTCCCGTTGCGATCGGCGACGACATCACGGACGAGGCCATGTTCGAGGCCGCCAATGCGATGGGCGGACTGTCGATCCGCGTCGGCAGCGACGGCCCGCCGACGGAAGCGCTCTACAGCGTTGCCGACACCGCCTCGCTTCGCGCATGGGTCGCCGCGCTCGGCCATGCTGACGCCACGCTCCCACCGGGCGCGGAGTCTGCTATGGTCGATCGACCGCCGCCCGCTTCCTCCCACCGGAAGGGAACACCTTGAGCCGCCTCATCATCGTGTCGAACCGGGTCGCGGCCCTCGGTGATGGCGGGGCCGCCGCGGGCGGCCTTGCGGTGGCGCTGCACGCCGCGCTCGAACAGCATGGCGGCATGTGGTTCGGCTGGTCCGGCGAGAGCTCCGGCGAGCGCGAATCCGACCGCCTGACGACGACGGAGGTGGGCAACATCACCTACGCCCTCGTCGACCTGACCAAGCGCGACCTCGAGGAGTACTACGCGGGCTTCGCGAACCGGGCGCTGTGGCCGCTGTTCCACTACCGCCTCGACCTGACCGATTTCTCGCGCCGCGACATGGCGGGCTACTTCCGGGTCAACCGCTATTTCGCCCGGCTCCTGGCGCCGCTGATCCGGCCGGACGACACCATCTGGGTCCACGACTACCACCTGATCCCGCTCGCATCCGAGCTGCGGCAGATGGGTCTTCGCAACCGGATGGGCTTCTTCCTGCACATCCCGTGGCCGCCGCCGGATGTGCTGTTCGCGCTGCCGCCGCACGAGACGATCGTCCGGGCGCTGTCGAGCTATGATCTCGTCGGCTTCCAGACCGAGTTCGACGCCGAGAATTTCGCCGCCTGCCTCATCCGCGAAGGATTCGGCAGCCGTGTCGGTACCCAGGTGTTCGACGCCTATGGCCGCCTGTTCGGCATGGGCGTGTTCCCGATCGGCATCGAGACGCAGACCTTCGCGGACCTTGCCGCCGCCTCGACCAACGACGTGCTGGTGGAGCGGATGCGGCACTCGCTCGACGGCATGCAGCTCCTCATCGGCGTCGACCGGCTCGACTATTCGAAGGGCCTGGGCGAGCGCATCCAGGGGTTCTCGCGCTACATCGAGACCAACCCTGCGGCGCGCGGCAAGGTGATCTACCTCCAGGTCACGCCGAAATCGCGCTCGGAGGTGCCGGAATATGCCGACATGCAGAAGGAGATCGCCGAGCTCGCCGGCCGCGTGAACGGCACCCTCGGCGACGTCGACTGGACGCCGATCCGCTACATCAACCGCACCGTGAAGCGGCAGGCGCTGGCGGGGCTCTACCGCATGGCGCGCGCCGGGCTCGTCACGCCGCTCCGCGACGGCATGAACCTGGTGGCGAAGGAGTTCATCGCCTCACAGGACCCGCTGGATCCGGGGGTGCTGGTGCTGTCCCGTTTCGCGGGCGCCGCCCGTGAGCTCGACGGTGCGCTCCTCGTCAATCCCTACGACACCGAGGACATCTCGACGGCGATCGCGCGGGCGATGAGCATGCCGCTGCCGGAGCGCATCGAGCGCTGGGGACCGATGTTCGAGCGAATCTCGAAGAACAACGTCATGACGTGGTGCCACAGCTTCCTCGATGCGCTGAAGCGCACGCGCGTGATGGCGCGGGCCAGCTGAGGCCCGCGCTCTCCCGCCGGAAGCCGGAGCGTGGCGGCTATGCCGCGACGCCGGTCCCGATCGGGCACGCAACGCCGGTGCCGCCGAGCCCGCAATAGCCGCCGGGGTTCTTCGCCAGATACTGCTGGTGGTAGCCCTCGGCGTAGTAGAACGGCCCGGCGTCGGCGACCTCGCTGGTGATCGGCCCGTAGCCCTTCGCCTTCAGCGCGGCATTGTAGGCGGCGACCGCGTTCGAGGCCGCGGCACGGTCGGCGGCGTCGGTCAGGTAGATGGCCGAGCGGTACTGGGTCCCGACATCGTTCCCCTGGCGCATGCCCTGCGTCGGATCATGCCCCTCGAAGAAGGCCTTGAGGAGCGCTTCGTAGGCGATCTGTGCCGGGTCGTAGACGACCAGCA
>CAXNGA010000066.1:0-7399 GCA_964201375.1 Kaistiaceae bacterium | reverse complement strand
CTCGAGACGATCGTCGGAACAGGGGACGTTTCCTGCCAGCCGATTGGCCGACCGGACGGCTACGGCCGCATTCTCGCCGTGTGCATGGTCGGCACCGTAAACGTCAACGAGGCTCTCGTCCGCGCGGGATTTGCCATCGCCAAGCGCGACGAAACGCTGGACTACGTCGCCGCCGAAGACGTCGCACGGAGCGAGCGGATCGGTCTCTGGCAGGGCACCTTCGTCCTTCCGCGCGACTTCAGGGTAATGCGGGGCGTCTTCCAGGATCGCCCCTGATCCCTCGGTCGACCGCTACTTCGCCGCTGCCTTGGCGGTCTCTGCCGCGAGCAGTCGCGCCAGCGCCGGAATGCCCTCCGGTTCGATGCGGAACGAGAGCCACAGGTCGGGACCCACCTTGAAACCCAGGACCGGCAGGCCGGAGCCGCGATCGATGCCCCCGGTCATGGTGTAGTACTGTACCGGCGGAGGCAGGGTCACGATGCCGTTCGACGGCACGCCGGGCGCCTGCGGAGCGTCCTGCCGCAGCGCTTCCCGGGCTGCGACGAGCTGGCTGATGAACGTGTCGATGGAATCGCGGCCGAGGACGACCGACCCCACGATCCGGTCCGCCTCATCCTTGAACGTGAGGTCCAGGCGGCCCAACCCGCGCTGCGCTGCGATGGCAAGTTTCGTTCCCGACACTTCGGATCTCCTTCATCTGCCTGATGCGCGCCCTGCGATGGAAGGCGGCCACACGAGCATGCCCGACCATTCCCCAGCCCCAAGAGTCCGGACACAGACGCACACTGATCCGGTTGGGTAGCTCCACCTCGACGCCGTCTCAGGCGGGGGGATTGCCGGCGTCCGCTACAGTCGCCTCGCACGCGGATCGACCGCAGCTGCCCATGGGGACCACAACCGGAACGAACAAGAACATAACGCGCACATCTTGTTACGCTCATTAGCTCGTGTTCCCGGCTTGTCCCGATCCAGATCTGGCTTCCACCCCGGCCCCGTCCGGGTGCCCTTCACACCGCACGCCTTTCCACGGATTCCAGCTTCCGGCCGGTCCTCCGATCACTGAAGCCGGCGCTCGCCGAAACGCCGAAAGGCGTTGGCGGCTCCCGTCACCAGGGGGCAACCAGTCCATCAGGCGGCGGCGACCGCGGTATCCAGCGGCCAGCCGCTACGCCGACGGACTTCAGGCGCGTCAGGTATCGACGGTCTCGTCGCCCATGATCTCCATGACGCCCTTCGAAAGGTCCCCTGCTCCCAGGCTGGCCAGCGCGATCCGGTCGCCTTCGAACACCACACGGCCGCGACGAAGGACGACGATCCGGTCCGCGAAATCGATCTCATCGACCAGATGGGTCGTCCACAGGACGCCGATTCTGGCATCGTCCCTCAGTCTTATGATGTCCTGCAGGATGTCGCGGCGGCTCCTCGGATCGAGGCCGACCGTCGCTTCATCCATGAGCATCACGCGCGGCGCGTGCAGCATCGCCCGCGCCAGTTCGACCCGCCTGCGATTGCCGCCGCTCAGGGTCCGGGTTCGGTCGCGCGAACGATCGGCCAGGCCGAAACGCCTCAGGGCGATCTCGATCCGCTCCCGGGCAATCCGCCTGGGGAGGCCATGAAGGTCACAATGAAGAAGGAGATTTGCCCGGATACTCAGTTCGAGATCGAGTGTCGGCTGCTGGAACACGACGCCGATCTCGGCGAGCGCCTTGATGGCGCTCCGCCGCAGATCGTGCCCGCAGACGTGAACCGTGCCCTCATCCGGCGAGAACAGGCCCGTGAGGATCTGAAGGAGCGTGGATTTCCCCGCTCCGTTGGTTCCGAGGAGAGCGACGAACTCCCCGGCGGCGACCGTCAGATTCACACCATCGAGGGCTTTCACGCTTCCGTAGGACTTGGCGAGTTCGCTGACCGCCAGCAGCGGGGCGGATGCACTCATGACACCTCGTGACGGCAGGATAACGCCATTAACCGATGAGCCTGCCGTTGAGGATCGCCGTGCCGTTGGCGGGGCGCGGGGCAGGCGAATGCTATGGCCCATCGATGCTAGGTTCCGTTACCGGAATCAAGCTTCGATTGACAAGCCGCGCAGCCAAACTAAAGATGAGCGGCATTCACAACATTGGGTGCCGCTTCTCGGCACCCACGAACCGGGCCAAAAGGGAAACACCATGAGACGCCTGCTAACCTCCGTCGCCTTCGCCCTGTCTCTTGCTCCGGCCGCGCTTGCTGCGGGCAATCTTGCTTCCCAGCCGACGACGCTCAACCTGGCCGTCGATACCCGCGCTCTGGCGTTCTCCGAGGTCCGGTTCGAGCTCGAGACCGGCAAGTACTACAAGTGGGTCATCACCAGCGACGGCTTCGAGGAGATCATGCTCCAGGCGCCGGAGCTTTTCCGGAATTCCTGGATCAACCAGATCGTGATCTCTGACCTCGAGGTCCACATGTTCGGCGCTCCGTTCGGAGTCGAATTCGATGACGAGGGCGACATAACGATCTTCTTCATACCGCTCCGGCCGGGCGATTACGATTTCTACGTTCCGGGCTACGAGGACCGCGGCCTGCGCGGGACCTTCGTCGTTCGCTAACGCTGGCTGCGCTGCTCGCTGCACGGCGAGCCGAGACCAAGACGACAATCCAGGAGTGTTTCCATGACTTCGCCGAAGATCACCCGCCGTCAGAGCATGGCTCTCATGGCGGCCCTATCCGGTGCCGCCGCCGTTGGCGGCGCTGCACCGGCGCGTGCAGCGGGCAGCGGGTTCCTCTACGTCAGCCATGAACGGAGCCACAATGTCCTCGTTCTGGATCCGGCCAGCGATTTCCGCGTCGTGGCGGATATCACCACGTCCCGACGCCCGCGTGACATGCACTTCAACAATGCCCGCACGCTCCTCTATGTCGCCTGCGGCGATGACGACGTCATCGACGTGATCGACGTGGCCTCCGGTTCGGTCGTCGACCAGATTCCGACCGGCCGCAGCCCGGAGGCTTTCGTCCTGAGCCACGACGAGTCGACGATCTACGTCTCGAACGAGGAGAACTCGACCTGCCAGGTCATCGATCTCGCGAGCAAGCTCATCATCCACGAGGTTCCCGTCGGGGCCGAGCCCGAGGGCGTGCTGCTGAGCCCCGACGGACGGACGCTCTACGTCACTTCCGAGGTCGCCGACATGGTGCATGTCATCGACGCGGAACTGGGCGTTGTGACCCAGAACATCATCGTCGGCACCCGTCCGCGCCGCCTTGCCCTGACGCCCGACCAGCGTGAACTGTGGGTCTCGGACGAGTTGTCCGGGCAGATCAGCATCATCGACGTCGCGACGAACCAGGTTCTGACCGACCTCACCTTCCTCCCGCCCGGGTTCCGACCGGTAGACGTCACTCCGGTTGGCCTGACGCTCGCCCCGGACAACCAGACGATGGTCATTACGCTCGGTCGCGCCAACCACATCGCCTACGTCAACACGGCGACGCGGGAAATCGAGGGCTACACACTGGTCGGCAACCGCGCCTGGAACGTCTGCAACAGCGCTGACGGCCAGTACTTCTACGTCACCAACGGCCTCAGCGACGACATCTCCATCATCGAGGTCTCCAGCCGGCGCAACATCCTCTCGATCCCAGTCGGCCGCGTCCCCTATGCGGTGCTCGTCGATGCGCCGGTCTAGCCGCCTCGCCGCGGCGGCGGCCATCCTCATCGCGGCTACCGGACCTGGCCTTGCCCAGGCGCCGGCGGCCCCTGCCACTCCCCCGGTCGAGTTCCGCATCGGATACGTCGAGCTTGCGGATGATCCGCGATACGACGCCGACTACGCCTACAACATGGTCGCGGTTCGGCCGCTCGGCCGCCCGTACGCCGGGGCGGAGCTGGGGATTGCCGATGCGCTTCAGATCGGGCTGGCGATCAACACCAGCTTCACGCTTTCCCGAAGAACGTCGGAAGACGTGCAGGCCGTCATCGCGTCGATAGAAGCGTTCGTCACCGAGGGGATTCACTTCGTTGTGGCGGACCTGCCGGCCGACGCGCTTCTTGCGGTTTCCGACGCGGTGGCCGGCCTCCCCGTCGCCATCCTCAACATTGCCGCGCCGGAAGACTATCTGCGCGGGGAATCCTGCCGCGCAAACCTCGTCCACGTGATCCCGAGCACGCGAATGCTTGCGGACGCCACCATCCAGTACCTCGTGTTCCATCGCTGGCGGAACATCCTGGTGCTGCAGGGTCCGACAGCCGACGACCAGCTTACCGTCGATGCTCTCAGGGTAGCCGCAGACTTCCTCGGTGCCCGGATTGTGGAAGTGCGGCCCTTCGTTCTGTCGGCCAATCCGCGCGACCGCGACCAGAACAACGTCGCGCTGGTCACCGGGGGGGCCAACTATGACGTCGTCTACATTGCCGACGCCGATGGCGACTATGCGCGTTATGTGCCCTACCAGACCAATGATCCTCGTCCGGTCGTGGGCGCGGCGGGCTTGACGGCAATGGGGTGGCACTGGTCGTGGGAACGCCAGGGTGCGCCTCAGGTCAACGCACGCTTCGAGGCCATTGCCGGCCGGCGCATGGCGGACGTCGACTTCGCGGGCTGGGCGGCCGTCCGTGCCCTCACCCAGTCTGTGCTGCGTTCACGATCGACCGAGTTCCAGCCGGTCCTCGACTACCTGCTCGGCGAGCGGCTGAACCTCGACGGATCGAAGGGCTACCCGATGAGCGTTCGTCCATGGGATCACCAGATGCGGCAGCCGATCGTACTTGCCACTGGAAACGCTGTGATGCAGCTAGCGCCGATCGATGGCTTCATGCATCAGTTCAATGACCTCGACACCTTGGGGGTCGATCAGCCACAGTCGGTGTGTCGCTTCTAGCGCGGACGTCCCGTTGACCCATATCGCAGAAGGTGCGGCGGCATCTGTCGCCGCACCCGCAATCACAACCAAAATCGCCGTTTCGTGGCCTGCGCATGCGTTGCGCGCGATGCGTGCGATCGTCTGGCGCGAGCTCTTCAAGTTTCTCCGCCAGTATGGCCGGCTGGCGTCGGCAGTCGTGCGACCGGCTCTGTGGCTTATCGTGGTCGGCGCCGGGATGTCGCACATCCTCGGGTTCTCCACTAACCCGCCCTACCGCACCTACATTACATTCCAAGAATACATCGTACCCAGCCTCGTTGCGATGGTGGTCCTGTTCAACGGCATGCAGTCATCGCTGTCGCTCGTCTACGACCGCGAGGTTGGCACCATCCGGCTTATGCTGACCGCACCGCTGCCGCGCTGGTACATCCTGTTCTGCAAACTCGTCGCCGGCGCGGTGCTTTCGGTAATACAGTCCTATGCTTTCGTCGCGCTCGCCAGCCTCGTGGGCGTCTACGTCCCGTGGGAGGGCTGGTTGCTCACGCTGCCGATCGTGTTCCTCGCCAGCCTGATGATGGGAGCGATCGGGCTCATACTCTCGGTCTACATCCGGCAGCTCGAGAATTTCGCGGGCACGATGAATTTCGTCATCTTCCCCATGTTCTTCATTTCGCCATCGCTGTTCCCGATCTGGTTCTTTGAGGAGGTTGGAGCTGATTTCCTGTACTGGGCAGCATCCGTGAACCCCTTCACCCACGCGATGGAGCTGATCCGCTTCTCCGTCTATGGGGAATCGAACCCGACGTCTCTCTGGGTCGTCCTCGGTACGACGGTGGTCTGCTTCATGCTGGCGGCGATCGCCTACGATCCGCAGCGTGGCATTCTCCGGCGGCGGAAGGCGGGATAGGAGCGGCAAGCCGACTGGCGTGGCTCATCCGGGAGCGCATCCAGGACGAGCGTTCAGTCGAGTCGGATGCCTGGTGCCGGCCCCAAAAGCATGAGCGGGCTGACAGCAACTCCGCCTCAGGGGCGCGCCGTCCGCCTCTCTGGATCGAGGCACTCCCACACGCAGCCAACGCGCCGGAAGAGTCCGTGGGCCGCCTGTGGCGCGGCGAAGGAGCGGGTGCCACCTGCGCACTCCGCACAATCAGCTGCTGGAAATCGAAACCGCAGGCTCTTGCGGAGATCCTTCCCGAGCCGACGCCGAGACGAGAAGGACCATCGCAACGCGGCCGGCAACGGCCTCCACCCACCGGCGCTGCGGCTGCTGCCGTGCGATGGTGCCTGCTGGACTCCGACGATCTACGGCGGAAGGCCGAAGACATCGGTGAAGATGGCCTCTTCGCGGTTCGTGTTCGTCATCAGCGCGCCCTGAAGGCGGGAGCGCGTGAAGTCTGTGCCGGCGAGGTTTGCGCCGCGGAGGTCGGCACCAAGAAGATCAGCACCCCAGAACTTCGCTGCTGCAAGGTTGGCGTTAGTCATCACCGCGTTGACGAGCGTGGCCTGGAGCAGGTCGGCGCCGGTCAGGTCAACTCGGGCCATCTGCGCCTCGATGAACCAGCTGCCGCCGAGATTGGCGCCCGCAAGGCTGGCGTCCGATAGACGGGCCCGCGAGAAGTCGACCGCCTGGGCGCTGGCGTTCTCGAGGTTTGCGCGGATCAGCCGTGCCTCTCCGAGTTTCGCACGCGTGAGCGTGGCTCCTGAAAGGTCGGCACCGTCGAGCGCGGCCCGGAACAGCATCGCGTTCGACAGGTCGGCCCGCACGAGAAGGGCGCGGGTCATCGTCGTACGGTTGAGGTTGGCGCCGGTGAGGTCGGCCCCGGTGAGATCGGCCTGCACGAGGACCGCACCGTGGAGGTTGGCGCCCGAGAGGTTGGCGCCCGCCAGGTTCGCCCCGGTGAGATCCATGCGCTTCAGGTTCAACCCGGAGAGATCGCATCCAGGGCAATTGAGCGCCAGTTCGCGGTTCCGCTCAGCCGCTGTCAACGGTGCCGGCGCTGCCGCGATCGCGGCGAGACGGCTGTCGCGATCCCGGATGGCGCCGACGAGGGTCATCTCGAAGCGCACCTCGCTCATGAACTCGCCGGGCCTCAGCTGGCCTGTCGCCGGGTCGATGCCGACCTGTCCCCGCCTGCGGAGGAAATTGGAGTCGATCGTAAGGATGTAGTCGTCGGTGGCCTTCTCGCAGTGCTCCTTGATGAAGAGTTCGCCGATGCCGGTCTCACCCTCCTCGCGTGGTAGATCGAAGCAAGTCCAGCCCTCGGCTCCGAAGCGCGACCGCAGGAAGTTCCCGAGCGAGATCGCCCGAAGCCGCACATCCTCGGGTACGCGCGTGTCCGTGACGGCGCGCGTGCCGACGACGAAGCCGTCGTCGTCGAAAAGGGCCGAGATGATGACCGGCACGATGAAGATCTGGGTACCTTCGAGAGCGGCGATGGCGGCTTCATTGGCGTACGCACGGGCGATCAGCTCGGGCTCGTCGTCCTCGCGGAACTGTATCTCGTGCAGGCCCGTCGCTTCCTCGGCGGGACAGGTCGCATAGTCCGTCCAACGGGGAATT
>CAXNGA010000065.1:0-7451 GCA_964201375.1 Kaistiaceae bacterium | reverse complement strand
CTCGGCCCCGGCTGCCGGCGATCCCGACTCGAGCTTGGCGAACTGCACCCGAAGGCGCGTGGCGAGCTCGTAGTCGGTGAGGTCGAGACGCAGCGGCGTGATCGAAATGTGACCGGAATCGATGGCGACGATACCGGTGCCGGGCACGCGTTCGCTCTGACGCCGACGATAGCCGAGCCAGAAGTATTTGTTGCCGCGCGGATCGACCCGCTCGTCGATGAAGAGGCTGTGGATCAGCCGGCCCTGGTGGGTGACCTCCATCCCCTTGATCCGGTCCTTCGCAAGATCCGGGAAGTTGATGTTGTAGAGGATGCCGGGCGGGAAGCCGAAGTCGAGGAGCCGCCTGATGGCGATCGGGGCGAAGTGCTCCGCCGTAGCCCAGGCAACCTCGCCGGGCCGGTCCATCTCGTGGGCAAGGCTCAGGGCGATCGAGGGAATACCGATCAGCGTTCCCTCGATGGCGCCGGCGACCGTGCCCGAGTAGGTCACGTCGTCGGCGGTGTTCTGGCCGTGATTGATGCCGGAGAGAAGAAGGTCGGGCTTTTCGCCGATGAGACGGCGTGTCGCCATGATCACGCAGTCGCTCGGCGTGCCGCGGAGCGCGAACCGGTTGTGGCCGAGTTCGCGCAGGCGAAGCGGGTTGCCGAGGGTCAGCGAGTGCGACAGGCCGCTCTGGTCGGTCTCGGGCGCCACGACCCAGACGTCGTCGGAGATCGTTCGCGCAACGCGCTCGAGGACGGCGAGACCGGGGGCATCGATACCGTCGTCATTGGTAATGAGAATACGCATGTTTCCTAGGCGCCGATCCGCGTGATGCCAGCCATGTAGGGGGCCAGAGCCGACGGGACCGTGACGGTTCCGTCGGCGTTCTGATAGGTTTCCATCACTGCAATGAGCGCACGGCCAACGGCCACGCCGGAGCCGTTGAGGGTGTGGACGTAGCGGGTCCCCTTCCCTTCCTTTGGCCGGAAGCGGGCATCCATCCGGCGGGCCTGGAAGTCCCCGCACGTCGAGCACGAGGATATCTCGCGGAACGCGTTCTGCCCCGGCAGCCAGACCTCGATGTCGTAGGTCTTCCGAGAGGCAAAACCCATGTCGCCGGTGCAAAGCGTCACGACCCTGTAGTGGAGGTCGAGCCGCTTCAGTACCTCCTCCGCGCAGGCCAGCATGCGCTCGTGCTCCTCGCGCGACTTCTCGGGCGCAGTGATCGAGACGAGTTCCACCTTGTCGAACTGGTGCTGGCGCAGCATGCCACGCGTGTCGCGACCCGAGGCGCCGGCCTCCGACCGGAAGCAGGGCGTGAGCGCGGTGAAGCGCAGCGGCAACTCCTCCTCGGCGAGAATCTGTTCGCGCACGAGATTGGTCAGCGGCACTTCGGCCGTCGGGACGAGCCAGAGGTTCTGGACATCGAACAGCGGGGCGATGTCGGCAAGGCGCACCTGCACCGATCCGTCACCGCCGATTTCCGAGCCGGTTTCGTCGCGGTTGCGGATGGCGCGGACCGCGTCCTCGAGTTCGAGGTTCGAGACGCTGTCGCGCCCCGTCCGCCCGGATGCGAACAGATCCTCGCGGAACTTCGGCAACTGGGCGGTCCCGAAGGCGGCCTCGTCCTTTACGAGAAGGGGCGGCTGGACTTCGGTGTAGCCGTGCTCGCCGGTGTGGAGGTCGAGCATGAACTGGCCGAGCGCCCGCTCCAGCCGCGCCAACTGCCCCTTGAGGACGACGAACCGGGAGCCCGACATGCGGGCCGCCGCAGCGAAGTCCATCTGGCGCAGGCTCTCGCCGAGTTCGAAGTGCTCGCGCGGGGTGAAGGCGTATTCGAACGCCGCGCCGTGAATCGAGCGAAGCGCGTTGGCCGTCTCGTCGGGTCCGACGGGGACGTCATCGAGCGGAACGTTGGGGATCGTGGCCAGTTCGTCGCGCAGCCTCTGCTCGAGGCGCCGTTCCTCGTTCTCCGCACCGCCGAGGAAGGCCTTGATCTCCGCCACCTCGGCCATCAAGGTTGCCGCCATCGGGTCGTCGCCCGAGGCCTTGGCCCGGCCGATCTCCTTCGACGCAGCGTTACGACGCTCCTGCGCCGCCTGTACCTTCGCGATATGGAGCCGCCGCTGCTCGTCGATTGCGATCAGTCGCGCCGATACCGGCGCAGCGTTCCGGTTCCGGAGCGCACCGTCGAGGGCGCCGGGATTGTCGCGAATCCACTTGATGTCGAGCATGGCCGTCCGAAACAGCGGGAGACACTGGTCGCGCCCTTATAGCCACATGGATCGGCAGCGTCATGCGGGCGGCGGTCGCGCCCGCCGGATGTCTCGGAGGGCGGCGAACGCAAACAACTCGCGCCGCTACTCCGCGGCGGGCTGCGCCGCCTCGGCGTCGGCCGCGGCGCGATCCTTCTCGCGTCGCTTCTCGACCATGCGGACCGACAGGATGGAAGCCTCGTAGAGCAGCAGCGTGGGGATGGCGAGACCGATCTGGCTGAAGACGTCGGGTGGGGTCACGATCGCCGCAAAGACGAACACACCGACGATCGCCCAGCGCCGCTTCTCCCGGAGCCCCTTGCTGGTGACGATGCCGGCCCGACCGAGCAGGGTGAGAATGACCGGGAGCTGGAAGCAGATGCCGAACGCAAGGATCAAGGTCATGACCAGGCCGAGATAGCTGCTGGTCGTAGGAGTCGTCTCGCTCGACGCGGGCTCCATGCCGAGGAAGAACCGGATCGCCATCGGCAGGATGAGGTAGAACACGATCGCGGCGCCAGTCATGAAGAGGACCGGTGTCGCAACAAGATACGGAATGAAGGCGTGCCGCTCGTTCTTGTAGAGGCCCGGCGCAACGAACTGGTAGACTTGGAAGGCGAGCCACGGGAACGACAGGAAGATGCCGCCGAACATGGCGATCGCCAGGCGGTTCAGGAAGAACTGCTGGAACGCCGTGTTGATGAGCTGGACATCGTCGTCCGACGCCCACCGGATCGGCAGGATCAGGATCTCGTAGATCTGCTCCGAAAGGATGAAGCTGATTACGAAGGCGACGAAGAAGCCGAGCACCGAAAGGATCAACCGCTTCCGCAACTCGATCAGGTGCGTCATCAGCGGCGCGCGACTCTGCTCCAGATCCTCGACTTCGGCCTGCGGACGCGCGTTCACCGTGCCGCTCCCGCAGGCTCTGTCGGTTCCATGGGAACGGGAACCTCCACCGATGCAGCGGTATCCCGCACGTCCAGGGCCACATCGGAGCTTGCCGCCAACGTCGCCGAAGCCGGGGCGGAAACCTTCTTCTGCACCATCTCGGGCGCCGGCATCACTTTGCCGTCAACGGTAACCGTGCGCCGGGGCAGGTGACGGTCAGGCACAGGGCCGATCCCCCGGTTTATATCGGAGGCCGTGGTCCGATGGAGATCGGACACTTCCTTACGCAGCTTGTCGAGTTCCTCGTCGCGGACAGCCTGATCGACCTGCCGCTGGAAGTCGCGTGCCATTCGCTTCATCCGGCCGAACCACTGCCCGACCGTTCGCATGAGCTGGGGCAGGTCTTTTGGACCGACGACGATGATCGCCACGACGGCGATGATCATCATCTCGATCCAGCTGAGCCCAAAATCCAATGTCGTCTCCGGGCCAGAAGGGCTCCCGAACGGGGTACGCTGCTGAAGTCGCTAGCGCACGCTCGGCTCTTCGCGCCGCGCCGTGGTAGCGACGGGCTCCGCCTGCGGACGTTCGATCGTGCGCGGGGTCTCCGCCGTTTCGTCGTCGGCCAGACCGCGCTTGAAGCTCTTGATGCCTTTGGCGAAGTCACCCATCACGTCGGAAATCTTGTTCCGACCGAAGAGGAGGAGCACGACCACCAGAACGATGAGCCAGTGCCAGATGCTAAAGCTGCCCATGAGGCCGACTCCCATTTCCCGCTCGGTTGCCGAGCGCGTGTCGCTTGCGCGGTCCATCCCGATCTCCAAATCCTGTCTCCGAAGTCAGACCATACGCGGGTTGGATGACGCAAGGTTCGTGCCCACGATCACAAGTCAGATACGTCTATTCCGGAATCTTGGCAAATAAGAGGACATCCCGCGGATCGACGCGAACGCCGACCTCCTCTCCCACACGTACGCGTCGCCCGCGCAGTCGCGCCGTTATCGGAGCATCGAGCCCAGCTATGGCAATCCTGACGAGGTCCACCTCGCCGAGAAAATGTCGCGCCGTGACGAGCCCCGCGACGCCCTCGCCCGCCGGAACGAGCGACAGGCCCTGAGGTCGAATAGCCGCAACGGCCGGTCCTGGCGACATGCCCGCGGCTGGGAACCGCCCCAGTGCCGTAACGGCCTCATCGTGATCAACGACTGCCTCGATTTCGTTGAGGTTGCTGAAGAGGCGGGCAGCGGCAAGATCGGCGGGGCGATTGTAGAGGTCTTCTGCCGGTCCGGCTTGCACGACCCTTCCTGCCCTCATCAGGGCGATGCGATCCGCGACCTGCATCGCTTCCTCGGGATCGTGCGTGACCAGTATCGTCGTGACCCTCGTCTCGCGCAGGACCGCCAGCGTTTCATCACGGACGCTCTCGCGCAGACGCTTGTCGAGCCCCGAAAACGGTTCGTCCATGAGCAGGACTGAAGGGCGGGGCGCGATGGCGCGGGCAAGCGCAACACGCTGCTGCTCGCCTCCTGAAAGCGCGTGGGGGTATTCCAGCGCGTATCTTTCGAGGCCTACGCGCTCGAGTACGCGGCGAGCCTCCTTCTCGCTTTCCGCGCGCGTCAGGGCGCGGAGCCCGAACATGACGTTGGCGAGAATAGTCATCTGAGGAAACAGCGCGTAGTCCTGAAACATGAGGCCTATGCCGCGCTTCTCGGGCGGCCAGAACGCGGTCGGCCCGGCCACCTCGCGGTCGTTGAGAAGGACGCGGCCGGCCGTTGGCCGCTCGAGGCCCGCGGTTACGCGCAGCAGCGTTGTCTTGCCGCATCCGGACTGTCCAAGGAGGCAGACTATCTCGCCTGGCTCGATGACGAGATCGACACCGCGGATCGACGGCACGCCGTCATAGGCGTGTTCGATCCCCTCCAGAACGACCCGCGCGGCAATGGCGGCACCCGCCTTGCCCCGGCGCAGCCAGCGCCGCCCGTCGGCCCGCCTCTCGGTCTCGGCATTACTCACGAGAAGCTGCGGAGGCGGGGCGCGATGGCGCCGTCAGAAGCGGTCATTCATGTCGGTGTCGAACGTCCCGATATCCTCGTCAAGGAGATCGTCGTCGGGATCGTCCATCGGGGCCCCGCCCGCGCCCGGCCCCCCCACTGACATCTTGTCCAGAAGGCCCGCGCCGACGAGTTCCTCGACCCCCGGTAGGTCGCCGACCTCGTTGAGGCCGAAGTGGACCAGGAAAGCTTCGGTCGTCCCATAGGTGACCGGACGGCCCGGCACCTTCCGCCGGCCTCTGAGACGGACCCAGCCGATCTCGATGAGGAGATCCAGCGTCCCCTTCCCGAGCGATACCCCGCGAATCTCTTCGACCTCGGCGCGCGTGACCGGCTGATGGTAGGCGATGATCGCAAGGGTCTCGAGGGCCGCGCGCGAGAGTTTCCTCGGTTCGACGACCTCCGCCGTCATCAGATACGCAAGGTCCGGAGCGGTCCTGAACGCCCATTTCCCAGCCACCTCGACGAGATGGACGCCGCGACCTGCATAGACGGCCTGGAGTTCCCTGAGGATCGCAGCGCAGTCCGTTCCCGCTGGCAACCGCAGTACAAGCTGGTCCAGCGCCACCGGGTCCGCCGAAGCGAACAGGACCGCTTCGACCGCGCGGAGATGGTCCACGGCGAAAGCGGGCCGCGGCTGGAGCGGGAACGGGATGACGGTCTGCTCAGCCACGGCTGGTCCTGACGGCTTCGGAGCGGAGGAGCAGCGGCGCAAACGGAGCTGCCTGGCGGAGCTCGATCCGGCCTTCCCTGGCCAGTTCCAGACTTGCACCGAAACTCGACGCGAGCGCCGTCCGCCGCATTTCCGCGACCTCGACATAGGGTGAGAGGAACACCTCCAGCGGGGTCCAGTCCGCGATACGCCCGACCATGCGCTGCAGGATAGCCCGCGCATCGACCAGCGACCACACAAGCCGCCGTTTCGGCTGGTACGACACCCCTGCCTTGAGGCGGCGCTGCGAGGCATAGGCGCTGAGGAGATCGTAGAGGCTGGCCTGCCACGCGCTCCGCCGCTCGACCCGCGTCTCCGGGGCACCGCGAGCGAAGACGGTCCGGCCGAGCCGCTCGCGGTCCATGAGCTCCGCCGAAGCTGCCCGCATCGCCTGCAGGCGTCGCAGCCGGAAGGCCAGAGCCGCCGCGAGTTCCTCCCCGCTCGGCCCCTCGTCCGGGGCCGGCTCGGGCAGCAGGAGCCGTGATTTCAGATATGCGAGCCACGCCGCCATGACGAGATAGTCCCCGGCAAGATCGAACTGCTCCATCCGGCTGCGCTCGATGAAGGCCAGATACTGCTCCGCGAGTGCCAGGACCGAAATGCGCGCAAGATCGACCTTCTGCGTACGGGCGAGTTCGAGGAGAAGGTCGAGCGGCCCCTCGAAGCCATCGACATCCACGACCAGTGTTTCGGGCACCGGGCGCGGCGCCGGCGCGTCCCAGACGTCGGTGGGCGCGGCGACACTCATGAGCGGTGTCGCCGCGCAGTTGCGAATCGGTGAGCGAGGCGACGAATCATGAGCGGGATTATCGCCGCCGGAGGTCCCCGGCGCCAATCGCGAGCCCGGATTAGGGATTGTTCGCGGTGATACAGTCGATTCCGACGGCCTTGAGGCTGTTGCAGAGCGACTGAGCCTCGGCCTGGCTCCCCGGGCCGAACTGGACCCGGTAGCGCACCACGCCGCCAACAGTCGCCGTGGGGATCACGGCGTTGCGCGCGGCCAGCAGTGCCGGCGCGCGTGCACGGAAGGCTGCAATGTCGTCCCGCGCGGCCGCCTCGGTCGTCTGCGAGGAAACCTGCACGTACCAGCCGGAAGCAATGCCGGTGCCGGCGGCCGGCGTGGCAGCAGGAGCGCCTCCAGTCGTGGCAGCTACAGGAGTTGGCGTCACATCGGTTGCCGCGAGCGGGGCAAAGGGCGTTGTCGTCTCGGTCGTAACGGGCGGCACGGCGGCGGCAGGAACGCCGGCCGGAGGGGGAGCCGACACCGTCGTCAGCGGTGCCGGGGCGATCCCCGGATCGCCCGCAAGGTTGTTCACGATCGTGCCGTCGGGTGCCATCACCACCGTCCGCACAAGGCGGCGATCATCGACCGCGCCGGCCGGCGTGGCGGGATCTCCGATGAGCGTTGTGATGCCGTCGGCCGGAGGAGCTCCGTTGGCGGCGGGATCGATCGGTGTCTCCGGCCCGGCACCCATCACGACGTCGGGAGTGCCTTGCGTTCCGGCGATACGAACCTCGACGGCGTTCGGCGGCTCGGGCGCGGTGGGGTTTGCAGGTACC
>CAXNGA010000064.1:0-7537 GCA_964201375.1 Kaistiaceae bacterium | reverse complement strand
GTTCCCACACCCGGAGGCGGATCGTGTCCGGGCCAGTGACCTGGGCCAGGGAGATGTTCGCCCGCTCGGGGAACATCGGGTGGTTCTCGAGGAGCGGCCCGACCCGTTCGAGGTCGTAGGCCTCCACATCGTCGACCCAGAAGATCGCGTGCGGATTGCCCATCGAGACAACGCTCGGGCTGTGGAGGATCGGCGCATCGATCGGCCCGACCTGGAGCTCGATCGCCCGCGTGTCCTGGAACGGCTCGGCGAGCGGGATCTCGTCCCAGCGAAACCGCGGCGCGCCCATGTCGACGGTGATGCGGCCGTCGTCCTCCCGGTTGGCAAGGAGAAGCCCGGCGTCGGTCTCGAACACCGAGACCGGCCGGCCGGTCTCGTCCATCACGATGGCGGCGATGCAGCGGGCACCGTTGCCGCACGTGCCGGCGATGCTGCCGTCGCGGTTGAAGATCCGCACGCGCGCATCGACGCCTTCGGTCCGCGTGGGCAGAAGCGCCATCAGCTGGTCGAAGGCGGTCGCGGGCTCGGCCGCGATGGCGCGCACGTCCTCGACCGACAGCCGCTCGGACGCGCGGCGGAGATCGACGACGAGAATCTCGTTCCCCGCCCCATTCATCTTCCGGTAGGTGACAAACGCGCCCAGGACGCTCTCCCTCGCTTCGGACGCGAATATGGTCCCGCGCCCAATCGAAAGCCAGCGCTCCGAGCGTTGCGGGGCGGCACGGCTGCCACCTCGTTCACAGGTGCAACACCAAGCCCAAAATCTGCAGCGATGGGGTGCCGGCGCTCTTCCCCGTTCCGAAACCGCGTCCTAAGCTGACGTCCATGAGCACCTTGGCGATAGGCGTCCGCAAGGCTGAATCCTCCGACGTGGACGGGATCACGGCAGTGCACGACTCCTCGTGGCGCAACGCCTATGAGGGGCTCATTCCATCGCAGGAACTGGCGCGGATGATTGCGCGCCGCGGTCCGCGCTGGTGGAATCGCGCGATCCGTCGTGGCACGGCGATCCTCGTGCTGGAAGTGGGCGGCAACGTCGCCGGCTACGCCACCTTCGGCCCGAACCGCGCGCGCGACCTTGCCCAGAAGGGCGAGGTCTACGAGCTCTACCTGCTGCCGGAATACCAGGGCGTCGGCCTCGGGACGCGGCTGTTCCTCGCCGCCCGGCGCGAGCTCGCCCGCCTCGGCTTCGATTCGACCGTGGTTTGGGCGCTGGCGGACAACGATCCGGCCTGCCGCTTCTACCGCAATGCCGGCGGGCGGCGCGTGGCGCGGTCGACCGAGCAGTTCGGCCGCACGGTTCTCGGCAAGATCGCCTTCGCCTGGCCACGCGGCGCCTGAGCCGCGATTGCAGCTTCGCCTGTTCTTCGCGGCGTGGTCGCGCCCGCGGGCAGCCGCTACTGGCAGTTGGCGTTCGAAACCGCCCCGTCGGGCATGATCGTCCGGCAGAGCGTCGCCGCGGTCAGCGTCGTGGCCGTGACGTTGGCGCCGGTCAGGTCGGCATCGGTGAGATTGGCTCCGGAGAAGTTGCTGCGGTCGATCCGGGCACCGCGGAGAACCGCGCCGCTCAGGTCCGCATTGCTGAGGATGGCCGCCGAGACGTTGGCCCCGGTCAGGTCGGCTCGCCTCAGCGAAGCGGCTCGAAGGAGGGTGCGCGTCAGGTTCGCGCGCGTCATGTCCGCATCGTCGAAGATTGCCCCGCCTGCGGTCGTGTTGATGAACGAGGCGTCGACCAGGATCGCCCCCGTGAGGTTCGACCCAGCGAGATCGGCGCTTTCGAGGTTGGTGTTGGTGAGGTTCGTTCCGGAGAAATCGGTGCCCGACAGGCGGCCGAAGCGGAGATAGCCGTTGGTGAGATTGGCCCCGGCCAGCGTCGCGCCTTCGAGGTTCGCATAGGTGAGGTAGACGCCGGTGAGATCGCGACCCGCGAGGTCGATGCCGGAGAGATCGCAGTTGAGGCAGCGGAGGGTGGTGTTCAGCTGTTCGAGGTGCGCCGGGTCGAAGGCAAGCGCGGCGGGCGCCGCGGCGACGAGGCCCAGCGTGAGGCCGGCGGCAAGGCGGTTCATGGATTTCTCTCTCATCGTCGTGCGTCAGGGGCAGTTGGTGCTGGTGAGCGTGCCATCGGGCATCCGCGTGCGGCAAACGATGGCGCCGGCGAAGTTCACCGCCGTCACCGTCGCGCCCGTGAGGTCGGCGTCGGTGAAGTTGGTCCCGGTCACGCTGGTGCGGTTCAGCGTTGCGCCGGCAAGGTTGGCGCCGGTGAAGTCGACCCCGCTCGCCACGGTGTTGGCGAGGTTTGCGCCGGAAAGGTCCGTGCCGCGAAAGCTCGCATTCCGCATGTTGGCGCGGCTGAAGTTCGCGCCCGCGGCGATTGCGTCGTCGAGCCTGGCGCCGCCGAGTGCGGCGTTGCTGAAGGAGGCGTTGGCAAGGTTGGCGCCCGAGAAATCGGCGCCGCGCAGCGTCGCGCCTTCCAGCGTCGCATCGGCAAGGTTCGCGCCGGCGAGATTGGCGTCGGCCAGGACCGCGAGCTGGATGAAGCCGGCGGCGAGATCGGCGCCGGACAGATTCGCGCCCGTAAGGTTCGAATAGGTGAGATAGACGCCCGCAAGGTCGGCTCCGGCGAGGTCGGCCGCGGACAGGTCGCAGCTGTAGCAGTACTTCGTGGCGAGCGTCGCCTGGACCGCGGCCGCATCGAAGGCGAGGATCGGCGGCGCTCCCAGGAGAACCACCGCCGCAGCGGCGGCGAGCGTGCGCTTCATCTGAAGCTCCAAGATGTGCTCAGGGGCAGGTGGCGCTCGCGACCGAACTGTCGGGCCGGACCGTCAGGCATAGCGTCCCCCGGTCAGGCGGACCGCCGTATCCGGTGAGGCGCGGATGAGCGGCCGGACCCGACGCGGGCCCGGCCGTCGGCGGCAGTGTCGTTATTCGACGACGACCTGGACGAACGCTTCCTGCGGCGGGTCGAGGTGATCGCGGATGTAGATCTCGTACACGCCGCGTCGCATCGGGTGGAACGAGAAGCGGGCTGCGCCGGCCTCGTCGCACTCGATGGCGCGGAAGCTCATGCCCTGCAGGTAGATCTCGATGTCTCCCACCGACACGACCCGGAGGTGCGAGTTGGCGAGGAGCGCGGGCATCTCGAAGTGGAAGCCGGTGTCGTCGTTCTGCGCGTCGGGGCAGACGAGGTTGATGCGATAGTAGCCGCCGAGAGCGAGGGTGATCTCCGTGACGTCCGGCACCGGGATGCCGGCGGCTCCGGTCGTGACGTTGACGAAGATGTCCTGCGGTGCGCCGAGGATGATCTCCTGGGCGTTCGGGGCCGCGGTAAAGGCGAGCAGGCCAGCGACAGCAACGCAGGCAGCAGCGAGTCTCTTGAGCATGTGTGTTTCCTCCGGGGTGGTTTCAGGAACGCTCCCGGGAACGGCCGGACGTGCTCCGTCGAGGCGCCAGCGGCATGAGCCGCGGCACCGAGCCCGGACAGTTGCCGCCCGGCCTCTGACGAAAACGGAAGTGCACGCGCTTCCCTCCCGGGAATGCGCTCCATGTGCGGAGGCGACCATACACCAAGGCGCGTGACAGGCGAGAGACAGCGATGGGTTTTCCCGCCGCCATGACCGGGAAGCGGAGCCAGTGGATCGAGCGTTCAAAGGCCGGAAATGGGCCGCTACGTCGCCCTCATGCGCGCCATTGCCCACACGCCCTTGGCCCCGTTCTGCGCCGGACTGGATGCCGGCAGGCGGATCGATCCCGAACGGGCGCTCGGCACCGGCACGGTAACGTCGTCCGTCTTTGTTGGCCGGCTGGCCGATCTCGCCGCGGAATAGCCCCGCGCGCAAGACCGCCCGCTCCGCCTCCGGCCTGCCGCTCGTTCGGCCCCTGGGTCGGCGGCGCGTTCATGCCGAAGGCGCCACGAAGCAGGCGAACCCCGAGAGTGGACGTCCGCGGCTTCATCGCGTGGCCGGCCGCAAGGCCACCATCCGCGATGCCGGCAATGTTTCGTCATACGCCCGAGCCGAAAGCGCTGTAGAGACTTCTCTCGTTCTTCAGGGGGAGGGAGAAGGATGACGACGCTAGAGGAGCTGTTCAGTCGCCAGGCGATTCTGGACCTCAGCTTCTTCAATTTCCGAAACGCGATCACCGCCTGTTACTTCGCCGATCGCGATCTGCGGGTGCTCAAAGTCAACGACAATTTCCGCGCCTTCTTCCCGCTCCTCGGAAGCGTTACGAACGCGCACTTCCCGGAAGTCCTCCGCCAACTGGGCGTCGAGAGCGTCCACATCGACTCGTTCTCCGACCAACTCGCGAATGACGGCCACGTCTTCATCCCGCACATTCCACTGAAGATCAGCGGCGAGGACCGGGTGTTCTCCCTGATGTCGACCTACACCAGCGACCCTGGGTTCTCGTACCTCAACGGGCTGCAGGGACAGTTCGTCGATCGCACGGCCGAGTGGCACCTGCGCCGCGAGCGCGAGCACCTCCTCGAGGAACGGCTCAAGGACCGGGAGCTGATCGAGGCGAAGACGCGCGACCTCGAGCGGATTGCCAACCGGCTGGCGAAGTATCTCTCCCCGCAGATCTACACCTCGATCTTCTCCGCAAAGGGCCTTGCTCCCGACACCCTGGCCCGCAAGAGCCTGACCATCTTCTTCTCGGACATCGAGGGCTTCACCGACATCAGCGACGGCATGGAGCCGGAGCGGCTGTCGTTCTTCATCAACACCTATCTCAGCGAGATGTCCCAAGTCGCGATCGAGTACGGCGGCACGATCGACAAGTTCATCGGCGACGCGATCCTCGTCTTCTTCGGCGACCCGGAGACCGAGGGCGACCGGACTGACGCCTTCAAATGCGCCGAGATGGCGCTCCGGATGCGCGATCGCGTCCGCGAACTGGAGAAGGTGTGGCACGACAAGGGGATCGCCAAGCCGCTCAGGGTGCGGATGGGGATCAACACCGGCTACTGCACCGTCGGCAATTTCGGCTCGGAGCATCGCCTCGAATACACCGTGCTCGGGAGTCCGGTGAACCTGGCCGCCCGTCTCCAGACCGCGGCAGCCGCCGACACGATCCTCATCAGCGAGTCGACTCACATGCTCCTCGAGGACGTGGCCGACTGCGAGCGGATGGATGACCTGCAGCTCAAGGGCTTCGCCCGGCGCATGCCGTGCTACCGGCTCAACGGGCTTCGCGATCGCGGCGTCCGCGGCATGGAGCCCATGACCCGCGTCGGCCGCCATGTCGCGGTGAGCATTCCCGACCGGCGGAACATCCGCGAGGCCATCGAAGAGCTGCGCCGGATCGGGGAGGAACTTGGGCACTACCTGCCGAAGGCGTAACCCGGAGTAGCGCGTTCGCGTCGATCCGGCTTGAATGCCGCCAACCATCTCGCTACCGGAAGCGCCGGACCACCCTGGAGCTCCCATGCCTCCCCGCAACCTCCTTCTCCTCCCCGGCGACGGGATCGGCATCGAGATCATGGCCGAGGCCGAGCGGGTCATCGCCTGGCTGAACGCCCGCGGCGGCGGCTTCACGGTCGATCGCGGCCTCGTCGGCGGCTCGGCCTATGACGCCTACGGCGTGGCGATCTCGGAAGGCGACATGGCGAAGGCGCACGCGGCCGACGCGGTGCTGTTCGGCGCAGTCGGCGGCCCGAAATGGGAGAAGGTGCCCTACGAGGCACGCCCGGAGGCCGGCCTCCTGCGGCTCCGCAAGGACCTCGGCCTCTTCGCCAATCTCCGCCCGGCGATCTGCTATCCGGCGCTCGCCTCGGCCTCCTCGCTCCGCCGCGAGGTGATCGAGGGGCTCGACATCCTCATCGTCCGGGAGCTGACGGGCGGCGTCTATTTCGGCCAGCCGAAGGAGATCATCGATCTCGGCAACGGCCAGAAGCGGGGCATCGACACACAGGTCTACGACACGTTCGAGATCGAGCGCATCGCCCGCGTCGCCTTCGACCTCGCCCGCACGCGGCGGAAGAAGGTGACGTCGATGGAGAAGCGGAACGTCATGAAGTCGGGCGTCCTTTGGAACGAGGTCGTCACGGCGATCCACAGGGCGGAATACCCTGATGTCGCGCTCGAGCACATGCTCGCCGACGCCGGCGGCATGCAGCTCGTCCGCTGGCCGAAGCAGTTCGACGTGATCGTCACGGACAACCTCTTCGGCGACATGCTGTCGGACGTGGCAGCCATGCTCACCGGCTCGCTCGGCATGCTGCCCTCCGCCTCGCTCGGCGCACCGGACGCCGCCACGGGCAAGCGGAAGGCGCTTTACGAGCCCGTCCACGGATCGGCGCCCGACATCGCCGGGAAGGGCGTCGCCAACCCGATCGCCATGATCGCCTCGCTCGGGATGGCGCTCCGTTACTCGTTCGACATGATCGCCGAAGCCGAACTGATCGACCGCGCCATCGCCGCAACGCTCGACTCCGGCGTCCGCACGGCCGATATCTATTCGGACGGCTCGACCAGGGTCGGCACGAAGGAGATGGGCTCGGCGATCCTCGCGGTGCTCGACACGCTCGCAGCCTAGGAGCGCAGCATGGATGCCTCGATCTCGGTCCGCATCATCGTCGCCGACGTTGCGGCGGCGGTCCCCTTCTACACCGGGCCCCTCGGCTTCGCCCTCGACGCGCAGACGCCAGCCTTCGCGGCCGTGGTGAAGGATGGCCTGAAGCTTCTCCTCAGCGGCCCCAGGAGCGCCGGCGGCAGGCCGCTCGCCGACGGCACGGCGCAGGCGCCCGGCGGCTGGAACCGCGTGATGCTGACGGTGGCCGACATCGCTGCCGAGATCGCCCGCCTGAAAGCCCTCGGCGTCCGCTTCCGCGGCGAGCCCGTCACCGGCCCGGCGGGAACGCTCGCCATCCTCGACGATCCCTCGGGAAACCCGATCGAACTCTGGCAGCCGGCGGACCATTAGAACCGCGCCTGACGGGCGCTGCCGCTAACGGCAGTACAGCGCGTCGCCGTTCTGGCCGCGGACCGCAAGGTCGAGGTGGAGGTGGTCGCCGTGATAGGCGACGCCGGGGCAGAGCACGGTCCTGAACGGGCCGCAGGCGCCGGTGCGGACCTCGCCGAGGAACGCGGCCTCCGGCGTGTTGGCGGCGGCGGCGTGGACTTCCAGCCACGTGCCGTCGGCGAACTGGAAGGCGGAGATGTCGATCGCGCGGCCGAAGGCGTGCTCCGACGGCGGCGCGGTCGGGTCGTTGTTCCTGCCGCGGCAGGCGTAGGACGATCCGACCCGGAGGCTCGTCACCCGCTGACCGAAGAGCCGCGTCGCCGCGTCCTGCACGTCCTGGTTCATCCAGGCATCGAGCGCGCCGACCACGCTGCAGTCGACGGTCGCATCCGGGGCGAGCGTCACAGCGTTCCGGCCCGCGCCGAGCTGGGCCACGTCGACGGGTGTCGCGATCCCGCAGGTGCCGTCATCGACCGGCGGCAGAACCGTGGCGACCAGCACCAGCGAGGCGAGCTGCGCCAGGCAGGCATTGTCGTGCTGGCGCGTGGCGGCCGGCGCCGGCACGAAGGCGGCGACG
>CAXNGA010000063.1:0-7676 GCA_964201375.1 Kaistiaceae bacterium | reverse complement strand
TGCCGTCGCCGATACGGCCGGTCTGGGCGGCCTTGCGGATGGCCTCGACCGCCTTGTCCACCATGTCGTCGGACATGACGACTTCGATCTTCACCTTCGGCAGGAAGTCCACGACATATTCGGCCCCGCGGTACAGTTCCGTGTGGCCCTTCTGGCGACCGAAGCCCTTGGCTTCCGTGACGGTGATACCCTGGAGCCCGACTTCCTGGAGCGCTTCCTTCACTTCATCCAGCTTGAACGGCTTGATGATCGCCTCGATCTTCTTCATGTCCTCCGCTTTCCCGAAACGCGTGCCTCGACGCAGCCGCGAGGCCCGTCCGATCTCGATTGCCTTACCGATTAGCAGAACTCATGCCAGCGCCCGCGGGGGCGCGACGTGCCTCTTATGACTGGTTCTTAGGCAGATTCTATATGGGTTGTGCAGACAGCGACGGGAAATCTCTGCCTGATCGGTCATCAAATGCCCACTGGTAGTGCAATGTCGAGACGCGATCCCCTCACCGAGGCCGTCCTGACGCCGCAGGAGATGTCCGCCGCGGACAACGCAACCATCGCGTCGGGCACGTCCGGCGCAGTGCTCATGGAGCGCGCCGGCCGTGCCGTTGCCGATGCGTCGCGCCGGCTCTGGCAGGGCGGACGCATAGTGGTCCTCGCCGGTCCGGGCAACAATGGCGGCGACGGATGGGTCGCCGGGCGGCTCCTGCGCGAGGCCGGCTACCCGGTCGTGATCGCCGCGTTCACCGACCGGCCGGCGCTCCGCGGGGACGCCGCAGCGATGGCGGCACGGTTCGCCGGCGAGGTCGTGCCCGCGCAGCCCGCAGCCTTCCACGGCGCTGGCCTCGTCATCGATGCGTTGTTCGGAGCCGGCTTCCGCCTCCCGCTGCCGGAGCGCGCGGCCGCGATCCTTGCTGCCGTCAGTGCCGGTGGCGCGCCCGTGGTGGCGGTCGATCTGCCCAGCGGGGTGGAAGGCGCCACCGGTGCGGCGGACGCTGCGGCGGTGCGGGCAACGGCGACGGTCACGTTCTTCCGCAGGAAGACGGGGCATCTTCTCCTGCCGGGACGGATTCTCTGTGGCGCGGTGACGGTCGCGGACATCGGGATCGCCGCCGGCGTGCTCGGTGCAATCGCGCCCGCAGCGTTCCACAACGCCCGCGCACCGTGGATTGCGGCGTGGCCGCGGCTCGACGCAGACACGCACAAATACCGGCGCGGCCACGCTGTGATCGTTAGCGGGCCGGCGAACGCCACTGGCGCTGCACGGCTCGCTGCGATGGCGGCGCTCCGCGTCGGGGCGGGGGCGGTCACCATCGCCTCGCCGCCCGGGGCGATCGCCGCCAATGCCGCGCAGCTGACCGCCGTGATGCTTCGACCGTTCGACGGGGCCCATGGCCTTGCCGGACTGCTGTCCGATCCGCGGACGCGGTCGGTCGTTCTGGGGCCGGCGGCGGGGATCGGGCCGGCGACGCTCGCCCTCGTCGAGGCCGGGCTGGCGAAGGAGGTCGCGGCGGTGCTCGATGCGGATGCCCTCACGAGCTTTGCCGGCGACCCCGGCCGCCTCTTCGCGGCCATCGGTCGCGCCGGGCGGCCGGTCGTCCTCACGCCGCACGATGGCGAGTTCGCGCGCCTCTTTCCCGACCTCACCGGCGGCAGCCGGCTGGACCGGGCCCGTGCCGCCGCCGTCCGCTCGGGTGCGGTGGTGGTCTCGAAGGGGGCGGACACGGTCGTCGCCGCGCCCGACGGCCGCGCGACCATCGCCGACAACGCGCCGCCCACGCTGGCCACCGCAGGCTCGGGCGACGTCCTGGTTGGGCTCGTCGGCGGCCTGCTCGCCCAGGGGATGCCTGCCTTCGAGGCGGCATCGGCGGCGGTGTGGCTGCACGGCGAGGCCGCGACGGCGTTCGGACCGGGCCTCATCGCGGAAGATCTGCCGGATGCGTTGCCGGCGGTGCTTCGGGCGTTCGCCGCGCAGTAGCTGGAGAGGGCGGGACACGCGCCACACCTCCCCAACATCGTCTTTGCCGGGCCTGACCCGGCAACCCCTGATGACCGTCAGCCCGGGCGATCGATGACGTCACTCATCGCATCGCCCCGCGCGGGAGGCGGGGCATGATGGGCCGCCGGGTCAAGCCCGGCGGTGTCGAGTTCATGGGTGTGGCAAGCGCTCCGGCGGGACGCCAGGCGGCTCGGTTCGGCTTCGATGCCCACCTGCCGGCTAGACCGCGATGTTGTCGATCAGCCGCGTGCGCCCCAGCCGCGCGGCTGCCAGGAGGCGCAGGGGTCCCTCCGGTGTGGCCTCGACCGGTGCGAGGTCGTCCGCCCGGCGGAGTTCGACGTAGTCGACCACGAATCCTGCTGCCGCAAGGCGCCGGCGCGCGGCGATCAGGGCCGCTTCCGCGCCGGTGCCAGCGTGAATGGACGCCGCGGCTTCCATGAGTGCGGCGTGAATCTCCGGTGCCGTCGCCCGCTCCTCGGGCGAGAGGTAGGCGTTGCGCGAGGAGAGGGCGAGGCCGTCCGGCTCGCGCTCGACGGGATGGCCGACGATCTCGACCGGCAGGCGAAGGTCGGCAACGAGCCGGCGGACGACGAGGAGCTGCTGGAAATCCTTCTCGCCGAACACCGCCACATCCGGTCCGACGGCGATCAGCAGTTTCGACACGACGGTCGCGACGCCGGCGAAGAAGTGCGGCCGGAAATCGGTCTCGAGCCCGACGGACGGGCCGCCGACGCTGACCTGGGTCGCAAAACCCTGTGGGTACATCTCGGGCGTCGTCGGCGCGAAGACGCCGTCGGTCCCGACGCGGGCAAGACTGGCGAGGTCGCCTTCAAGGTCGCGGGGGTAGGCACCAAAATCCTCCGTCGGGGCGAACTGCGTCGGGTTCACGAACACCGAGACGATCACGCGCTCCGCCGAGCGCCGCGCCGTGCGGACGAGCGCGAGATGGCCGGAATGGAGCGCGCCCATCGTCGGCACGAAACCGATACGGTCGCCCGTGGCGCGCCATTCGGCGACCCGAATCCGGACGGCGGCGACGGTGTCATCTGTCGGGGGGAGGGGCGACATGGTGGACCTTGCGGGGGCTGGACCATTGCGCGGGCGCGCGAAGGGGCCATGTTAAGGGCCAGACTTCCTCACCGCATCCTTGATATGTCGAGCCCGACGAGACCTCCGAACACCACCCCGACCGCCCGCACCGAAGCCCGGGCGCCCGCGACGGCGCCCAGGAGCGCGGTCGCGGAGTTCCTGGCCGACATCAAGCGCATGCAGCCCACGGCCGGCGCGCGGGGTCGTCTGGTCTTCTCGCTCGATGCCACGATGAGCCGGCAGCCGACCTGGGATTCCGCGATGGCGCTCCAGGCGGAGATGTTCGACGAGGCGGCGAAGGTCGGCTCGCTCGACGTTCAACTCGTCTACTATCGTGGCTTCGGCGAGTGCCGCGCCAGCAAGTGGGTCGGAAATTCCGCGGCGCTCCGTGACCTCATGACGGGCATCAACGTGCGCGCCGGGAAGACGCAGATCGGAAAACTCCTCGCCCACGCCCGCCGCGAGACGCAGAAGGAGCGCGTTCAGGCCATGGTGTTCATCGGCGATGCCTTTGAGGAGGCGGTAGACAATGTGGCGGACCGCGCGGGCGAGCTCGGGCTCCTCGGCGTACCGGTGTTCCTGTTCCAGGAGGGCCGGGACCCTGCCGTGGAGCGCACCTTCCGCGAGATCGCGCGCCTCACCAAGGGCGCCTATGCGAGGTTCGACCGGAGTTCGGCCCGGGAACTGGCGGCGCTCCTGCGGGCGGTTGCCACGTTCGCCGCCGGCGGACGAAAGGCGCTCGCTGCCGGCGGGGACAAGGCTCAGCTTCTCCTCCAGCAGCTCCGCTAGCCGATGCAGTACGTCATCGGCGCAGCACTCGTCCTCGGCATGCTCTACGGCGTGGTCCGGCTGATAGCGATGGCCGATCCGCAGACGCTGGCGCGGATCGGGCGCTACGTCATCGCGTTCGGGCTGATCGGCATCGGCGGACTGCTGGTCTTTTCGCGGCAGTTCTTCCTCGGCATCCCGGTCGTCGCGCTCGGCATCGGCGCGCTGTCCCGCGGCCGGATCGGCGGGTTCGATCTCGGCGGCGGCAGGAAGAGCGCCGGCAAGGCGTCGCGCGTCACGTCGCGCTTCGTGGAGGCGTCGCTGGACCATGACAGCGGCAGGCTTACCGGCCGCGTCTCCGAAGGCGTCCATGCGGGACGCCTGCTCGACGATCTCGGCGAGGACGAACTCCGCGCCCTGCTGCGCGAGACCTCGGTCGATCCCGACAGCGCGGCGCTAGTCGAAGCTTATCTCGACCGCCGGTTCCCCCTCTGGCGTGAAGACGGTCAGGCGGATGCGGGTGCGGGGGCGGGCGGCGCGCCTGATCCGGGCGCCATGACTGATCAGCAGGCTTATGAGATCCTTGGCCTTTCGCCCGGCGCCGGCGAGGCCGAAATCCGGGCGGCCCACCGCCGGCTGCTCAAAGGGGTACACCCTGATCGCGGGGGATCTACGTTCCTCGCCAGCCGCATCAACCTGGCCAAGGATCGACTTCTCAGCCGACATCGTTCCAACTCCTGACGACCCAGTACAGCATCAGTTCGTTATCGACCTGCTACTGCGTGGCGTAGCAGGCGAAGTCCCGTGTCACGAGGCGTGCACAGGCCGCCTGGGCCGCGTCGCTGGAGGCAAAGCCGCCAAAGCGCGCCCGGTAGTGCGTTGTCCCGTTGACATCGACCGGCTCGGTGTACGGCACCCGCTCGGCGAGGATGCCGGCCCCTTCGACCTGCATGGCCGCTGCAAGGACTGCCTGGGCCGAGTTCTCGCGCGGGAACGCCCCGAGCTGGATGCGCCACCCGGTTGCCGGTGCAGGGCCGAAATCGAAGTCCCCCTGGGCCAGGACACCGATCGCGTCGGGGGCACCGGCCGGTGCCGGCGCCGGGATGGGCGCGGGAACGCCAACGTTGAACGGGCCGGCGGCGGCAACCATCACCGGGGCGGGCGGGGTGATCCCGGCGGTCATGATCGGGTCGGTACGGACCGGGTTCTGGCGCGGCAGCGGCGGCGGCACGGTCGCTGTGGCGGCGATCACGAGGGGCGCCGTGCGGGCGCCGGTCGATGCCCGCGGGAGATAGGTGTTGAGGAGGTCCCGCATGTGCTGGTCGCGCCACGCGGCGCTATCGCCACCCATCACGACGGCAACCACGTAGCGGTTGTCGCGCTGGATCGAGGTCACGACATTGTATCCGGAAGCGTTGGTGTAGCCCGTCTTGATGCCGTTCACGCCCTCCATGCTGAGGAGGTTGTTGTGGCTGTTGATGCGGACCCCGTTGTAGGTGAACGACTGGGTCGAGAAGTAGCCGTAGTACTGCGGGAAACGGTCGTGCAGGGCGCGCCCGAGCGTGGCCATGTCGCGCGCGGTGGTCACCTGGTTCGAATTCGGCAGGCCGTGCGGGTTCTGGAAGGTCGTGCGCGTCATGCCGAGCGCTCGTGCCGTGGTGGTCATGCGCGTCGCGAAATTCGAGACGCTGCCGCTGAGGTTCTCGGCAACGACAACCGCAACGTCGTTCGCGGACCGCGTGATGAGTGCCAGGATCGCGTCCTCGACGCGGATGGTCGAGCCGGCCGGGACGCCGAGCTTGGTCGGCGCCTGCGCGGCGGCGTTGGCCGAAACGTCGAGGCGGGTCCGGATGGTGACGCGGCCGCGCTCGAGGTCCTCGAACAGGAGGTACAGCGTCATCATCTTGGTGAGCGAGGCCGGGAAGCGCTGGGCGTCGGCGTTCCGCGAATAGAGGACCTCGCCGGTCTTCGCGTCGATCACGATCGACGCGTAGTTGGCGTCCGCAGCGGTCGCGGGCTGGACCGTCAGCGCTGTGGCGAAGGCGATCGCCGCGGCGGTGATGGAACGGGCGAGCCGCCTGAGAAGTCCACGCCTGCCGAGCATTCCCGCCCTTCTCTCCACAACAGTGCGCGCGGCCGTGGCCAACCGTCGGCGCCAACAAATGAGCGGGCTCCTGGGGCACCGCTACAGACGCGTTCGGAGAGCCCACGGCAAAGAGGCCGCAGTACGACGCCCGCAGACGGGATTTCCAGAAAGCCGATCGACCAGTCGCCCCCGGCAATGCCGGAAACGCCTCATCGGACACAGCGGAGCTTGGTCGATTGCCGTTACGAAAGCGTAAACCGTAAGGATCGTCGATCCCGAACACGCAACCGGAACAAGTCGTTTGGGGCTTGCGTGTGGCCGCGGGGCAAGGGGTGGCCCTGCATTTCGCGGCATCGGTGCGGCGCCGGAGGAAGCGCCTGGTCGCAGCCTCCGTCGCCATGCCCCGGCCAGGCCAGGGGCAGCTCTCCGCCCTAACAATCGCCGCAGGTACGTCCCATATTGCCTTCCGTGTCGTCCCGAGCCTTGCCCTTGAGACCGGGCCCCGGTGATACTCGAATGGCCCCGATTGCGGGCGCGGTGGATTCTCGGCAGATTCCACTCTGGGCACGTGCGTAAGGGACGTTTGACAGAGCATGCGGCGAGCCGATGACGATGACGTCCGCGTCGGCGTATCGACGAAGGCGAAACCAAAGACGAAGCGGCCGAGCCTGTACCGGGTGCTGCTGCTGAACGACGACTACACCCCCATGGAGTTCGTCGTGCATGTTCTGGAGCAGTTTTTCCAGAAGGGGCGGGATGATGCGACCCGCATCATGCTCCACGTCCATCAGCATGGCGTGGGCGAATGCGGGGTCTATACTTTCGAAGTAGCTGAGACGAAGGTCACGCAGGTTATGGATTTTGCACGGAAGCACCAGCATCCGCTGCAATGCGTGATGGAGAAGAAGTGAGGAACGTAAGTGCCGTCATTCTCCCGTAGCCTTGAAAAGGCGCTGCACCAGGCTCTCGCCCACGCGAACGAGCGGCATCAGGAATATGCCACGCTCGAACATCTCCTGCTGGCGCTGACCGACGATCAGGACGCGGCGGCCGTGATGCGGGCCTGCAATGTCGACCTCGACACGCTGCGGCGCAGCCTGACCGAGTACATCGACACCGAACTCGCCAACCTGGCCACCGAAGGCGAGGACGATTCCAAGCCAACGGCGGGCTTCCAGCGGGTCATCCAGCGCGCCGTGATCCACGTGCAGTCGTCGGGCCGCGAGGAAGTGACCGGCGCCAACGTGCTCGTTGCGATCTTCGCCGAGCGCGAGAGCCACGCGGCGTACTTCCTGCAGGAGCAGGACATGACCCGCTACGACGCGGTCAACTACATCAGCCACGGCATCGCCAAGCGGGCCGGGCAATCGGAGTCGCGCCCGGTGCGCGGCGTTGACGACGACGCTGCAACCGTGGAGGGTCGGACGGACTCCAAGAAAAAGGCCGATGCGCTCGAGGCGTATTGCGTCAATCTCAATGAGAAGGCGAAGGCCGGGAAGATCGACCCGCTGATCGGGCGCGATACCGAGCTCCGGCGCACGATCCAGGTCCTGTGCCGCCGCTCCAAGAACAACCCGCTCTACGTCGGTGATCCCGGCGTCGGCAAGACCGCCATCGCCGAGGGTCTGGCGCGGCGCATCGTCAAGGGCGAAGTCCCCGACGTGCTGGGCAACGCCACCATCTTCGCCCTCGACATGGGGGCGCTGCTGGCCGGCACCCGCTATCGCGGCGATTTCGAGG
>CAXNGA010000062.1:0-7693 GCA_964201375.1 Kaistiaceae bacterium | reverse complement strand
GGAGGTGCAGTGGCGCTCCACCGCGAGGGGAAGATCGTCGCGATCGAGGCCGGTCCCGTCATCCGTGATCCGGATGAGCGCAAGGCCGCCGCCGGCGGTGACCACTTCGATCCGGCGCGCTCCGGCATCGATGGCATTCTCGACCAGTTCCTTGACCACGCTCGCCGGGCGTTCGACCACCTCGCCCGCGGCGATTCGGTTGACCATTTCCTCGGAGAGACGGCGGATCGGCAGCTTGGCTGTCCTTGGCGCAATCCCGTTGTGGGATTGAAAGGGGGAGACCGGCTTGAGCTCGGCGGCTCGGTAGTCACCTGGAGATGCGAGCGGCCCGCGGAATATTGCGGTGACCTGACCTCACAGCTACGGCCGGCACGCCGGAAAGCCTGTCCAGTCTCCCCCAGCAGCCCGTCGGCAAATCACCGAGGGCTGCGCATCTAGGCATCGTGCAGCGCTTGTTCGCGAACTCTGGCTGCCGGTGCCTCACGCGGGCAAACCGACCCGCGTCAAAACCGTGAACGAATTGTTAGCCGACGGCGAAGGGAGTGAAAAGACCCGGGGTGGATGTCGGTTAAAACAGCCTCACCGTCGGGACCACTATCCGAGGCGATTGTTGCTCAGAAGCAACGTCGAATTCGGCGATGCGCCGCCTGTGAGATCGCCGGTCGCCCGGTCTGCCCAGCGATAGCCGAAGATTCCCCCTTCAGCCGTCTCCGCGATGAGATTCCCGGCGATGACGACCGGGCCGACGCCCTCTACGACCGAGACGGCGATGCCGAATCGGGTCCCGCGGATGACGTTGGCGCTGGCGACCACGTTGCGAAGGTATGGCCCCCAGCCGAGCCAGATGCCGGCGAGTGGCCCGCTATCCACCACATTGCCGGTCACGGTCGAATCGGCCTCCACATAGATGCCGTTACCGAAGCCGGGCGGATCGGCGGGGTAGGGGCCGCTGCCGGTGAGGTTCCGCACGATGTTGCCGGCCACCGTCGCGATCCGGCCGCCGTCGATGAAGTTGGCCACGCTGATGCCCGTCGCCGCGGTGTCGACGATGTTGTCAGCGATCACCGCGCCCTCGAACGCGAACTCGGAGTAGATCGCCGTCTCGCCGAGCCGGGCGCAGTTGTTGCCGCTGATCGTCACGGCGTTGGCGCCGTTGGCGCGGACCGCGCTGAAGGCGCAGTCGGCGACCCTGTTCCCCGTAATGATGACGCCGTGCGCCTGGTAGACGTTGATGCCGTTGCCGTAGGGGCCGGTCCCGCCGCTCGCCGCACCGATCCGCTCCACGCGGTTGTCCGATACGATCGTCCCATCCTCGCCGGGCGACCAGCGGTGGACGAGGATGCCGTTGTCGGCGCAATCGGCGACCGCGTTGTTCGTGACCGACAGCCCGGTCGATTCGATCAGCCGCATGCCGACGGCCGCATGGTCGATGTCGTTCCCGGCTATCCGCCCGCCGCAACGGTCGAGGGCGATCGCCGCCTGCGCGCTTCCGGTGAAGCGGCAGGAGGTGATCCCGACATCGGCACAGTCCGAAAGGTGAAGCGTGCCCGGCACGGTCTCCCACAGCGGCAGTGCCATGCCGTCGATCACGAGCCCGTCGAGGCGGACGATCGAGCAGCCCCGGCCGGAGAGGAGATGCCCGCCGCCGCGGAACGCGAGGATGCTGGCGCCCGCAACGCCTGCGACCCTGCAGCGCTGGGGCAGGGTGAGGTTTGCGACGCTGTAGCGCCCGGGCGGCAGGAAGAGCACGCGGTCGGCGGCCGAGGCGGCGTCGAGCGCCGCCTGTATCGCGGCGCTCTGGTCGTGAGGGCTGCCGGGCACCGCGCCATGGTCGCCGGCATCGATCGCGCCGGCGGCAACGTGGGCGCGAGCGGCCGAGGGAAGGGCCGGGAGGATGGCGGCGGAAGCGGCGAGGGCAGCGAACTGGCGGCGGTTCATGGCGCCTCCGGCAATGTCGGTGCGGTCGGCGCCGGCCCTAGAAGAGCTGGCGGAGCTGAGGCACCGAGGCGATGATCTCATCCACTGCCTCATGGCCCGCCTTCTCGCGCGCGAAGGCGAGCAGTTCTTCGCCGGCCCATTGCATCTGCTGCGACGAGAAGCCGGCAGCCGAAAGCTGGGAATAGACGCTCATCAGCCCGTTGCTTAGGAAGCCGAACAGGCCGCCCTTCTGCTTGACAACGAGCGTTTCGACACCGGGGACCGCGGCGTAGACGTCTGCCATGCGCTCACGCGGCGCGCTCCGGTCGAGATAGGAGACGAATACCGATACCGCCTGCCGCGCGGCTTCGTGCGGTACGCCAGCCTTCTCTCCGATGCGGCTTATCAGTTCTTCCATGACACCGCCTTGATGCGACCGCTGTCTCTACAGGGGACAGCGACGCCCGGCAACAAACCCGGATGGGAACATTGCCGTTCGGCTTGCCGCACCGTATGGCGCCCCCTATGTTTCCGGCCGACACTGGCGCGACTGCGGAACCCGCCTTTCCCGCCGCCGACTTCCGACCAGACAAGAGGAGCCACGACATGGCGTTCGAGCTGCCGAGCCTTCCCTTTGCCTACGATGCGCTGAAGCCCTTCATGTCGGCCGAGACGCTGGAATACCATCACGACAAGCACCATCAGGCCTATGTGACCAACGGCAACAAGCTGCTCGAAGGGTCGGGCCTCGAGGGCAAGGGCCTCGAGGAGGTGGTCAAGGGCACCTTCGGCAAGAATCAGCCTCTCTTCAACAACGCTGGGCAACATTACAACCACAATCACTTCTGGAAGTGGATGAAGCCGAACGGCGGCGGCAGGAAGCTGCCGGGTGCCGTCCAGCAGGCGATCGATTCCGACCTTGGCGGCTACGACAAGTTCCGGGCCGACTTCATCGCGGCCGGCACCGGCCAGTTCGGTTCGGGCTGGGCGTGGGTTTCGGTCAGGAACGGCAAACTCGAGATCTCCAAGACGCCGAATGGCGAAAGCCCGCTGGTGCATGGCGCCGTGCCCATTCTCGGCGTCGACGTATGGGAGCACTCCTACTACATCGACTACCGCAACGCGCGGCCGAAGTACCTTGAGGCGTTCGTCGACTCGCTCGTCAACTGGGACTACGTCGACGAACTCCTTGCCGCAGCTCGATAACTCCGGTCGGAACGGCGTTCAGTCCGGATCGAAGGCGAGCGCCGTCCCGTTCATGCAGTAGCGGAGCCCGGTCGGCCGCGGGCCGTCCGGGAAGACATGGCCGAGATGGGAGTCGCACCGCGCGCACACCGTCTCGGTCCGCTCCATTCCGTGCGAGCGGTCAGCATGGGCTTCGACGGCGTTGGGGGCGACGGGGCCGGTGAAGCTCGGCCAGCCGGTGCCCGAGTCGAACTTCGCCTCGGAGCGGAACAGCGGTTCGCCACAGCAGACGCAGCTGTAGAGGCCCGGACGCTTCTCGTTCCAGTAGGGTCCGGCAAAGGCGCGCTCGGTCCCCTGCTGCCGCGCGACCCGAAACTGGTCCGGCGTCAGTTCCGCCCGCCACTCGGCTTCGGACTTGATGATCTTCGGCTTCATGCCAGCCCTTCATGTGTGGCGCCCGTCAACGACGGCGGCCGTTACAATTACTGTTTCGGTGTCGAACAAGGCCGATCTGGGACGAGCATTGCGTTCCACACCCTCGTCTACGCACCGGCTGCGGCGAATTGCGGCAGCCGTAAGTCTGGTCAGTGCATATCGGGTTTCTTGCTCCTCGAACAACTCTTGAATGGCTCTTGTATTGGTCCAAGAACAATCCTATACGGTCGCCGAGACTCGGGGTTAAGTCGAGGCAACGGCCCGGCTGGCCTGCGCAAAAGGCCGTCCGGTGCAGGCTGATCCTTGTGTGACGCCTCGAGAGTCCGCCATTTGTCCTGCGGGACCCAGCAAGGTGAGTCATGATGGAAGAATCCGCGCAGTCCGACCTGATCGATCTGACTGCTGATATCGTATCGGCCTATGTCACCAACCACTCCGTTCCCGCGAGCGAACTGCCCTCGCTGATCGCGGAAGTGCATCAGGCGCTCGTTCGGACCCATTCGGGCCATAGCGAGCCCGAGCCGGAGCCCCTGAAGCCGGCGGTGAACCCGAAGAAGTCGGTCTTCCCGGACTACATCATCTGTCTGGAGGACGGAAAGAAGTTCAAGTCGCTCAAGCGGCACCTCCGCACTCACTACGACCTGTCACCGGAAGAGTACCGCGAGAAGTGGGCCCTCGCTCCCGACTATCCGATGGTTGCGCCGAACTACGCCGCCGCCCGCTCGGCCCTGGCCAAGAAGATGGGTCTCGGCCAGCAGCGCCGCCGCCGCAGCTAGCGGTTTCTGCATCTGCCAGTTGCTGAAGGCCCCGGCCGTGCGAACGCCGGGGCCTTTGCTTTCCTAGGTCGGCGTTTCACCGGCCAGCGCCGCCTTCCGCGCGTCCGCCTTGATCCTCGCCACCATCGATCGGAGCCCGTTCGAGCGCTGCGACGAGAGGTGCGTGGCAAGGTCGAGCCGCGCGAACACCGCTTCCGGATCGAGCCCGGCGATCTCGGACGCCGTCTTCCCCTCGAACAGAGCCAGCACGACCGCGACCAGCCCCTTCACGATGTGGGCATCGCTGTCGCCGCCGAAGTGGAGCCGCGGTTCGCCACCGGTATCGACCCGCGTCCAGAGCCAGACCTGGCTCGCGCAGCCCGGGACCCTGTTGGCAGCCGTCCGCTCGCCGTCGGGGAGGGGCTCCAGCCCGCGGCCGAGTTCGATCAGATAACGGTATTTGTCCTCCCAGTCGTCGAGGACGGCGAAATCGTCGTAGAGTTGTTCGATCTTCACTTATTGCGCCTGCGCGGGAAGCCGGAGCGGCAGATATAACGACGGCATGCCGGCATCGGTACCGCTACCCGCCGGCTGCGGCGACCTGATGCGCTTCCGGCGGCTGCCACGGTGCGGCGAGATCGCCCGCCGTCAGGGTGTTCGCATCGGCTGCAACGTCGTCTGCCGCAAGGTAGCCGGTCAACTGGCCGATATTGTAGCGCGCCTTCTCGGCGATGATCTGGCCGACCTCGCCGCCTGTGGCGCAAAGGTCCGGGTTGCGCTCGCACAGGTTCGAAATGTCCCAGACGATGTCGCGCGCCGCGACCATCAGTTCGAGGAGCGTCACGCTGGGCGCATCCTCGCCCCGCTCCGGGTCGCCCGGCAGGAGGAGGATGACGGTGCTCAGCCAGAACGTGATGCGGAGGAGGCGGAACATGGACGCAACTCGTACAACGACGCTTCCCCATAGCGCAGGCCCCTTGAAGGGCGGGTTCAGCCTTTTGCTAAAACTTGAACGGAATTGCGGCGGTCGGGGCTTGCTCCGGCGCAACGCTCTGCCGGAGCCGGGCTATCTGCCGCGATGTCCGTGAGGCGAGAGCATTCGTTAACCTCGTTGGCGGGTTTTGGGCCCCGTCCCGGCAACCCTGGCCGAAACGGATCGCCGCCCGGCGGCGCCTTAGCCTCGCCTTAAGGCACCGCTGCGAGCGTGGCCGCGTCGGGATGCCTCCCGCATCCTTCTGTGCGAGCCGCCTTGCCCCTGATGCCCATGCCCGCGGCGCTCCTGCGCTTCCTCGACGGTCAGATCGGCGACATGCCGAACGTCGAGCCCGAGGTCGGCGACGGCCTCCGGATGGCGCTGCTGCGCGCGCTTTTCCTCGCGTGCCTCGGCCTTGCGGCCTTCCCGGCCTGGATTGCCCTGGGCGGGCCGGGCGGAATCTTCGCCGCGCTTGCCTTCTTCTGGGCGCTCGCACCGTTCCCCGTCATCCTCGCCTTCGGCCGGGCCGGCCGACCGGCCTCCGCCGGTCTTGTGATCGTGGCGGCGCTCGGCGGCCTGGTCGTCTGGCTCGCGACGATGACCGGCGGCCTATCCTCGCCCTTCGTCGCCTGGCTCGTCCTCGTGCCGATCGCGGGCGGCGTCCTGGCAGGGCGCCGCGCGCTGCTGCGCTCGGGCACTGTTGCGGCGCTGGGCCTGGCCTTCGTCGCCGTGGCCGATCTGGCCGCTCCGTCATTCATTCCAGACCTGTTGCTTGCCGGCGCGGTCACCGGGCTCGGCCATGCCGCGCTCCTCGGCATTGCCGGGCTCCTCCTTGCTCCGGTTGCAGCGCGCCCGACCGACGGTCCGCGGCGGTGCTCCGAAGACCACATCCATCGGATGATCACCGACAACGCGATCGATCTCGTCACCCGCCATGGCGCCGGTGCGGCGGTCGACTTCGCATCGTCATCGTCCGAAGAGCTGTTCGGCATCCGCCCGGCGGATCTTGCGGGCGACGGCTTCTTCCGCCGCGTCAACGTCGCGGACCGGCCGAAATACCTCTCGGCGATCAGCGATGTTCTCGCCGGACGCGGCAATGCGACGATCGAGTTCCGCCTGCGCCGCCCGACCGCCGAGGGCAGGAGCGAGGCCCAGGTGTGGGTCGAGATGCGATGCCGGCCGGTGCAGGGCGCCAGCGGCAGGCCCGTCGCGGTGGTGGCCGTCACGCGCGACATTTCCGACCGGAAGGCAACCGAGGCGGAAGGGGAGGAGGCGCGCGCTGCCGCTGAATCCGCCAACGCCGCCAAGAGCCGTTTCCTCGCCCATATGAGCCACGAGCTCCGCACCCCGCTCAACTCGATCGTGGGGTTCTCGGAGTTCCTGTCGAGCGACAGGCTCGGCTCCTTCGACGAGACGCGGTGGCGCGAGTACGCGCGCCTCATCCGCCAGTCGGGCGAGCACCTCCTCAAGGTCGTCAACAACCTCCTCGACGTGTCCAAGATCGAGGCCGGCATGTTCGCGATCACGCCCGAGCCGCTGGCGCTCGGCCCAATCGTGGAGGAGTGCGCCGCGATCATGCAGCCGCAGGCCGGGCAACGCAGTCTCGTGGTCGAGACGCACCTCGAACAGGACCTCCCGGAGGTCTTCGCCGACAGGCACGCCTGCCGACAGATTCTCCTCAATCTCCTGTCCAACGCGGTGAAGTTCAGCCGCATCGGCGGGACCATCGCCATCACCGCCCGCGACGACGGCTCGGCGGTCGTCCTGAGCGTCGAGGACCGGGGCATCGGCGTTCCCGAAAACGACCTGCCGCGCCTTGGAATCCCTTTCTTTCAGGTCGATTCCGCGTATAATCGGAACTACGAGGGTACCGGCCTTGGCCTCTCGATCGTGAAGGGCCTCGTTTCGCTTCATGGCGGTGAGGTTGCGATCCGCTCGACGGCCGGGCTCGGGACCACCGTGTCGGTGACCTTGCCGCTCGTCACCGATGCCGCTGGCACCGGGGCGACCAAGGGAATTGCCGGCCTCTTGAACCGGGAGCGGAAGATTGCTTGACCGCGCTGCTCGCTACTACGGCGACGCTCTCGTGAGCGAAGCACAGGAGCCCGGCCGCCTCGGTCAGGTGTTCCGCGTGGTTGCCCGCAACCCTGGACGGACGCTCGCCGCCGGCCTCCTCGTGGTCGGCACGGCCGCGATCGTGCTGAACGCTGCCTTCTGGCAGGCGGCCGATCACCCGTCGCCGATGTTCGCAACACGCACGGCCGATTCGGCCGCCGGCGCGCCTCCCACGCCGGCAGCGACCCAGTCGGCCGCCGTTCCGGCGCCCGCCGCCAATCCCGAGCGTGTCGATGAACTCGCCCGGCTGGTCGAGACGGCCATGGCCGCCACGCCGCAGATCAACGCGACGCCGGCCTCGCCCAATGTCGTC
>CAXNGA010000061.1:0-7699 GCA_964201375.1 Kaistiaceae bacterium | reverse complement strand
CGTTCGGTCGTCGATCTCCAGGCCGCCATCAATCGCTTCGTCGAGGAAACCAACAAGATGCCCAGGCCCTTCACCTGGACCGCCGATCCCGACAGAATCATCGCCGCCGTCAGGCGAGGGCACCAAGTGTTAGATTCCATCCACTAGCTGGCCATTCCAACGCGTTCCCTGTGCAGCCATTCCATAAGCCCCCTTATATTGGTAACGTCAGAGTACTGCCGGATCAGTGCAGTGGCGAAGACGTTCGATTCCTCTTCGCTTGCACTTCCGATCGATGGACTCCAGCTCGCATCCGCCACGAACAGGCTGGTGTGTTGCCGGTGGTAGGCGTCGAGTGCCGTGGCCAGGCACGCGCCCGTCGACATCAGACCGGCGATGACGAAGACGGGGTCGTCCATGTTCTGCGTCACCGCCGCAAAGGCCTTGGCCGAGTAGCAGGACGGCATCGACCGCTCGAAGATCATCTCCGAGGGGAGCGGCCGGAACTCCTCGATCCATGACGCGTAGTCGGTGGCGGCGTTGAGAAACGCCTCCCGCCGCAGCTGGCGGAAATGCGCGATCGGCAGCCGGTTCTCGCGTGCGAAGGCGAGCAGCTTCCGGCAGTTGCCCATCCACGGCTCGAGGGAGTCGACCGCGAACGGACGGCCCTTCGAGACGTACTCGACCTGCAGATCGACGAAGCAGACGATCGGCAGCGGGCGCTGGCGCTGGAGCGGAAGCCGGATGATGTTCATGCTGCCGTCTTGGCCTCCGGCGCCGGATCGCGCCGGCCGTTCAGCGGCGTGGTGGCGGAGCGCTCGGCCGACACGTCGAGGATGCCGCGGTCGTCCCAGTCACCCTCCGGGCGGATGATGAGATAGGGGTCGCTGTCCATCGTGATCGGCTCGGGATGCGGTTCGAGGTCGATGACCATCTCGGTGTAGGAGAAGTCGGAGAAGACGAGTTTGTGGTTCTTCGGCAGCGGCCTGGCGCCGAAGTGCGCCCAGAAGTCGACGAGCCGGTCCTGGGCGTGGCCGTAGATCCGTCGGAACCCCTTCTTGCGGGCATGCTCGATCCCGGCCTGGACGATCTGGAAGGCGATCCGGCTCCTGCGGAAATCCTGCCGCACGGCGAGCCGCTCGAGCTTGCAGAAGTCGGCGAAATAGCGCGCCCGGAGCGCTGCCACGGGCTCCCTCCCGACCCTGGCGATGAAGTGGAGCGAGCAGAAGTCGTTGCCGTCGAACTCCTCCTCGTAGGGGCAGGCCTGGTCGGTGAGGAACACGGCGGACCGCACCGCCACGACCTGCATGAGATCCTCGAGGGTCCGGGCGATCTTGATCGTGGCCCGCCGGGTGGTGGCGGGCCCGGTCGGCCGGGTCCGCTTCCAGCGATCGGAATGGATCGGGGCATTCATGGGCTGGTGTCTCCCTACGCTGCGAGTGTCCGGCGCGTCCGGTTGACCTGCCGGACGTAGCCGAGAAGGAGGGGGTCGACTTCGGGCATCGCCGCAAAGCCGATGTTCAGCATCAGCTTCGTCGCCGCCGGCGTCGTGGCGCGGGCATAGAGGTTCGCAGTGGCGTAGCGCGGACCGCCGAGGTGGCGGCTGACGAGGCGGATGCCTGCGGCAGCAAGACCGGGTGCGACCACGGCCCATTTGTAGATCGCAGCCACAGGCTCGCGCGGCGATGCGAGCCAGGCGAGCGATGGATCGGCGGCGTCGAAGCTGCCGGCGAGCAGCCGGCGCAGCCCCGTCGGGTTGAGGTGGAGCATCGCGTAGGCGCCCACCACCTCGCCGTTCCGGCGAAAGGCCCAGATGGCGTCGCGGTCATGTTCCCGGATGCGCTCCACGACGGGGCCCGCCGCGGCGAGCGCCGGAATCTGCGACACGGCGAGATCCATCAGCGCGCCGAGTTCGCCCCAGCCGGCGGGGGAGGCCGTGATCCGGCGGGCCGGCAGGCTCGCCAGGTCGTCGAAATCGGGGCGCTGCGGCAGCGCAGCGCGGCCGGATGCCGAACGCGTCATGGAACTTCCCCTGCTTGTCATGGACGTTGCGGCTGTCCCGTGGTTAACCTGACCGTGGCCGATATCCGGGAGTTTGTATGCGTCGCCTCGTGCAAGGGGGTGCTGCGCCCGCGCAGCACGCACAGCCGGCCTCGCGCGACAGCCTCGCCTGGGACGACGTCCGCGTCTTCCTGGCGTGCGTGGAAGGCAGGAGCTTCAGGCGGGCCGGGGACATCCTCGGCCTGAACGCCTCCACCGTTGCCCGGCGCATCGAAGGGTTCGAGCGCCAGCTCGGCTATTCGCTTTTCGGGCGGCTGACGGAAGGCCTGGCGATCACCGGCGAAGGCGAGGCGCTCACCGCGAGCGCAAGGCAGATGGATCAGTCGTTCCGCGATTTCGTGCGCCGCGTCGAGGCGCCGAAGATCGACCATCGCGGCGTGGTGAAGATCTCGATCACCGATGGCCTCGGCACCTTCTGGATGATGCCGCTTCTGGTCGAGTTCAGCCGCGCGAACCCCAACCTCATCCTCCAGGTCGACTGCGCCGTCGACAGCGCGGACGTCCTCAGGTTCGAGGCGGACCTTTCGATCCAGTTCTCACGGCCGGACGACCCCGAGCAGATCATCACCCGCCTCGGCGCGCTCCACGCCTATCCCTACGCCTCGCAGGGCTATGCCGACCGCTTCGGCCTGCCGAAGACGGTCGAGGAGATGAAGAACCACCGCCTCGTGGACCAGGTGAGCCCGCGCTATCCGGAAGGAACCTGGGCGCGCTACCTCGGCATCCCCAGCGTGGAGGGTATCGTCGGCATCCGCGCCAATGCCTCCACGAGCGTCTTCTATGCCATCGAGAAGGGGGCGGGGATCGGCGCGCTGCCGACCTTCGCCTGCGCGCTCGATGCGCCCGTTGTGCCGGTCGACATCGGCATCCACCACACGATGGACATCTGGCTCACCTATTCGCGCTCGACGCGGCAGACCAAGCGCGCCGGCCACGTGATCGAGTGGGTGAAGTCGATCTTCGACCCCGCGCGCTACCCGTGGTTCCGCGACGAGTTCATCCATCCGTACGAACTGGTGAAGATGGCGCCCGACGGCACCGACCTGCAGTCGGTGAAGGGGTCGTTCGCGGCCACGCCGTTCCAGACCTAGCGAGCCGAGGTTTTTCCTGTCGGCTCGCTGGCGGTATCGCGAACACCGAACGCGCCCCCTCCCCAACGGGGTGGCAGGTGGGCTTTCTCGCGGCGGGCTCCTCGAACCTACGCGGCGTCGCGCCACTTCATCGAGCAGCCGATCGACGGGATCTGGTCGGCGGGGCCGGTGCCGGTGCGGGCAACCTGGCGCATCGCCTCGAGGAGTTCGCGGCGGACGCCGGGAGGTGGCGGGTCCTTGCGGCCCTCGTCGAGGCGGCCGCGGTACTGGACGCGCCCGTCGGCGTCGAGGCCGAAATAGTCGGGGGTGCATTCCGCCATGTAGGCGCGCGCGACGGCCTGGCTCTCGTCGTAGAGATAGGGGAACGGGAAGGCGTGCTTCTCGGCGAAGGCCTTCATGTTCACGAACGAATCCTCCGGATAGGCTTCCGCGTCGTTGGAGCTGATGGCAACGAAGGCGATGCCGTCGGCGGCGAGTGCACGGGCGTCGGCGATCAGGCGGTCGATCACGCCCTTCACATAGGGGCAGTGGTTGCAGATGAAGACCACGACCGTGCCCTTCGGACCCTTTGCGTCCGCGAGGCGCCAGGTGCGCCCGTCGGTGCCGGGAAGGGCGAAATCGGGCGCCTTGATGCCCATTTCGACGGGCGGCGGGCTGACGGCCATGCGGAGCATCCTCTGTTCGGAAGGGGTTGGCGGATCGGGCGCAAATCTAGGGAGTTTGCCATCCCGGCGAAACCCACCTTCCGTGCGTCGTCGTCGCTTTACGTGCGCGCCCCTAGCGGGAATAGTTCGCGCTTTGCACTCTGCGGGGAACTCTCGATGCGCTCCTTGACGATGCTGGCGGCAGCCGCGGCCGCAACACTCGCCGTCGCCTGGGCCGGCACGGCACTCGCAGACATGACGGGCACCTACACGGGCTACGGCGCTGGGGCGGGCACCACGCTGGACATCGAGCAGGTTGGGACCGCGCTCAACGGGATCGTCGCCGGCGTCGTCGAGGGCGTCCTCCTCGGAACGACGGACGGTGGCGACAACGCCACCGGCGTCATCCTCGTCTTCGACGAGGCGAAGTTCCCCTTCACCGGCATCTTCACGGGGACGGAACTCCAGCTGACACTCACCGGCGTCGATGGCGGCCAGACGTCAGTCCCGTTCACGCTCGACGGCGCGGCGCCGGTTGCTGCTCCGCCGCCCCCGACCAAGCCCTTGTCGCCGCTGGCGCCGGTTCCCGACCACGCCACCGTCACCGAAGCGCTCCGCACCCTTCTTGTCGCGCTCGTCGGCGTCGAGTTCGGCGACCGGCCGGCGGACGCTCAGGCGACGGTCGTCGAGTGCCTGATCGGGGTAACGTCGCCATTGTCGGCGGCCGAACTCCAGATGCTGGTCGCCGCCGGCTTCCAGCCGGACGACGCGATGATCGCCCAGTTCGAGCGAACCGTGCCGGGGATCGACGAGGCCGTCCGCGCCTGCTTCGCCACGGCCGAAACGCCGCCTGCGATGGCTCCCGCGCCAGTGAAGCCTGCGCCGGCCCCTGCCCGGTAGCCGCCGGAGACTGCCCACTGCCCGCGGCGAACCTGTGTGGTCGCCGGCCTCCCGGCGGTCACCTTCGGTGCGGTGTGGTCGAGGCCGGCGCCGGGGGCCATGGCGGAGCCTGCGCACCGCGGTGGTCGATCAACTCATGCCGGCCGTTGCTGCCCTTGGCGACGATCGGCGGGGCGACGACTGGGCAGTGCCGGAATGAAAAGGCCCCCGCGCGTCGCACGGGGGCCGAAGGTGGGAGGAAGGGTTCCGGACGCGGCCGAGGGGAAGCCCGTCCGGCAGCGCGGCGACCGCGCCGCGGGTTCCGGGGAGGGTTCGACCCTCCCCGGCAAAGGCGGCCAAGGGTGGCCGCAGGCCGCTAGTTGGCGGCAGTCGTCTCCGGCAGGCCGAACACGTAGAGCGTTGAGCCGGACCGGCGGTAGCGGACGGCTGCGTCCGGAGCTGCCTCGTACGCAACCGGGGTGTTGGTGGCCGAGGACGACGCAATGATCGCAACGTACTGGCGACCGTCGGGCCCGAGATAGGTGATCGGGCTCTGGTTGAAGTTCGAGCCCGTCCGGAACGTCCAGACGATCTCGCCATTGGTGGCGTCGATGGCCCGCATGAGGCCATCCTGCGGCGCGCCCTGGAACAGGAGGTCCGTGGCGGTCGCCATGATCGGCGCGTGGTTGCCCACGGGCGCGTTGAGCTGCCACACGGTGCGGCCCGACACCGGGTCGTTCGCCTGGAGCTCGCCCTGATGGTCTGAGCGCTCGCCGTCATTGTCGACGAACGGGTTGGTCGCCGGTCCGCCGAACTGCAGGAGCGTGTAGCCCTCGCCCGGAGTGTACTCGCCCTCGATCACATGGAAGCTGAAGCAGCCATTGAGGGTCGAGGTGTACAGGAGGCCGGTCCGCGGCGACCACGCGTCGTTCTGCCAGTTGCGGGCGAAGATGCCCGGGCAGATGTCGGTGACTTCGGTGCCGGTGTAGTCGAGCACCGTGGTACCGTCGGCAAGACGGCCCGGATCGGCCTGCGTGTAGTTGCGGCGGTCCTCGACGCGCGAGAACATCCACTTGTCCATGTTGTAGGACGGACGGCCCGTCGTCATGTCGACGCCGATCGTGGTGTTCGAGAAGACGAACTGCCACGGCTGGACGAGCATCTCGCCGGTGTTGCGGTCCCAGACGTAGAAGTAGCCGGTACGTGCCGCCTTGATTGCGGTCTGGCGCATCTCGCCGTTGATCATCAGATCCACGAGCGGGGTCTGCAGCGGCTGGTCATAGTCCCACGGATCGGCGGGGGTGATGTTGTAGGCCCAGACCAGTTCGCCCGTGGTGGCGTCGCGCGCCATTTCCGAGGCGCACCAGTTGTTGCGGTAGTCGATGAGGCCGCCATTCTCGTCGAGGTTCACGACACCCCATTCCCGGCGATAGTCAGGATTCCACGGACCGCAATTGCCGGTCGAGTAGTGGAAGAGGTTGCTCTCTTCGTCGAAGGTGAAGTAGCCCCACACCGTGCCGCCGCCACGACGCCAGGAGTCGCCATACCAGGTGGCGAGCGAGCCGACCTTGTCGTCGGCGTAGAACGGGTTGAAGCGCGGGCCGATGCCGACTTCATTGTCGGGGCCCATCGAGTACATCACCCACTGCAGGTTGCCGGTGTTGATGTCGAAGGCCTGGACCTTGCCGCGGACGCCGCGCTCGCCACCGGCGTTGCCGGAGATGAGGAGGTTGTCGACCACGATCATGTTGCCGACGGTGGTCTCACCGATCGACAGGTCGGCACCGACGGTGCGCCAGAGCGCTTCACCGGTCGCCGCATCGAGGCCGAAGTGCTGGCCGTCGAGCGTGTTGAAGAAGATCTTGCCCTCGGCGTAGTTGAGGCCGCGGGTCTGGGCGCCACAGCAACCTTGGCGGGTCGCTTCCTCGACGTTCATGTCCGGGCGGAATTCCCAGAGGATGACACCGTCATTGTTGAGGTCGAGCGCGTAGACGTAGTTCGGCTTCGGCGAGACGATGTACATCGTATCACCAACGACCAGCGGCGATGCCTCATGGCTGTCGAGGATGCCGATCTGCCACGTCCACGCGATCCGGAGATCGGCGACGTTGTCGAGCGTGATCTGGTCGAGCGTCGAATAGTTCCAGCCGGCGTAGTTGATGTTCGGCATCACGACGTTCGCCGGGTCCGCAACCATTGCGGTCACATCGTCATTGGCTGACGCCCCGGTTGCGAGTCCCGCTCCGGCCGCCAGCGCGGCTGCAGACGCGGTCCACTTGTAAATTGATCCTCTCACGGTATTTCCTCCCGTTGTTCGGCGAAATGGTTCTTGCAGGCAGTTTCTTGCAGGGAACGTGTCGTCTCGAGCTGAGCCGGACCTCCTTTCGTCAGAGAGCCTTCGTGCCTCCTGATGGAGACCCGCCGGGTCGCGTCAACGATCCGGCGGGTGGAGGCCCCGTCAGCTATTGCGGGCGGACCTGACCCACCATCGCGGGCGTGACCACGCCGTAGGAATTGCCCCAGGAATTCCGGATGAGCGTCGCGATGGCCGCGATCTCCTGGTTGTTGAGCCGGCTGCCGAACTCCGGCATTCCGTGGCCCGGGTAGCCTTGGACAATCTGGTTGATGGTGGCGCCGGCGCGCGACACAACAGGCGAGCCGACGAGGGCAAAGCCCGCACCGCCCTGGCCCCGGTCGCCATGGCAGCCCTGGCAGTCGCGGGTGTAGAGGCGCTGGCCGGCAGTCATCAGGGCGGCCATCACGGCCGCCGGGTCTTCGGCGGGTGCGGCGGGAGCCGCTGCGGCGGCCGGGGCGGCGGGTGCCGCCGCGGCAGTCGCGGGAAGCGGCACGGCCCTGGCCGAGAACACGCCGACGGGCGGGGCGGCCGGGTTGAAGAGGACGTCGAAGCGGGCTTCGACGACGTAGGCAACGTCCCCGATCTGGGCGACGCCGATCGCCTGGGTGAAGCCGTCGGCGATCGTCTCGACGGTGACGACGTCACCTTCGATGGTGAGCCGGTCGAGCGTGCCGCCAGCGTTCTCCGTG
>CAXNGA010000060.1:0-7738 GCA_964201375.1 Kaistiaceae bacterium | reverse complement strand
CAACCGACGACCTGCCAGCGGCCGTTCGCGCGGCCGTCGCGGGGCTCCGCGCACCCTCCCTTCGCACGCGCTCGGCGAACGGCGCCCGGACCACCATAATCGCTCGCCGCGGCAATGCTCGCATCGAGGCCGTGATCGACCGAGGTGTGGCGACCCCAACGGCAGGGGACGTCATGGCTCCCGGCGTCGCGGCGATCGTGGCGGCGATGGAGCTCCCCACCCTGCCGGAGGAGGAGGCGGCGGCACTTGCCGAAGCCGAAGGACTCGTGACCCATCTCACGAGCCTCCTTGTCGTGGACGACGTTGCGGACGTGCGCCTCGGAGTCCCGTCGACACGGAAGGTCCCGCTCCCTTCGCCCGCCGCTCCGGTTGCGCTTGAGCCGATGCTGTTTTCGGCTGCCGAAGACTACAATCCCCGGTTATTGAAGCGGCTGGCTCGCCAAGACCTGCTGCAAGGCTTCCACGAGGCGCCGCAAAGCATGTTCCCCTTCGGCGGTGTCGGCGGAGCGATCGACTGGGCCGGCCTTGCAGCCGAGTTGTCGACCGGCGACATGCGCGCTCTGCCGCCTGGGCAGGCCGAAGAGATCCTGCGCCTAGCCCAGCACGACAAAGTCGTGGCCTTCGCCCGGAGGCACGGATTGGACCCGGTCGCAGCGGCAATCGGTCTCGTCGCGGCTGCACAACGCGGCGACCGCGCGGCGGCACGTGTTGCGAAGGCGATTCTCGATGGCGTGGATACGAAGGAAGTCGCGGACCTTCTGGAGGCGCTGGGCATCACGGATGCCAGCGCACGCGCCTGACGCAAGGTTGGTCGTGGCAGCCCATGCCTCGCTGGTCCTGGCGTAGCTGGCAGCTTGCCCGTTGTCCGGAGCCGAACGCAACCTGTCGTACGGCAGAAACGAAAAGGGACGGCCAAGGCCGTCCCCATTCAGCAGCGTTGAAATCAACGACTACTTGCGCGTGGCGCAAGCGTACATGTTGATTTCCATACCAACGCAAACTTCGGCGATCTTCGGGGTCTTCCAGGACATAGGAGTCTCCTTGGTTGGGGTTCTTGTGATGAGAGACGTAGACGCCATCGGCGGGCGTGTCACTCAATGGAGTCCATAGGAAAGTCTGATGTCCTCTTTCGCCGATCCGGGACCGATCCCGCGAACAGAGGGTCTCGTCATGTCGACCCCGCCCCCGTTGGTCGCCCGGCAGGTAGAAGAGGCTCAGGGCAGCCTCGGCGAGGGCCCGTCTTCTGTGCTGCCCCGATCGCTGGCAACCGGTGCCGCTTCGGGCCGACCCCGCGTCCCATCTCTGCTGGTTGCGGCGCCTGTTGCCGTTGAGCGGTTGACGGGCCTCAATTCCAGCAGTGTGAGCGCATGCTAACGCCATCGGCCTGATGCTCGCCGCTGTCCCCGGGCGATGCCGGACGATCTGACCGGACGGGTCGAGCAGATCGAGGAAACGCCGCCGCCTCCCTCGCCGACGTTCGAGGAACAGCAGAACTCCGGTGGTCCGCAATGCATGTGGCCTTCATAGCCTTCGCCGCCGCGCTTCTTGCGCTACCAGCAGCGCAGGTCGCCGCCTGTGAGGTGGCGGAGTTCCGGGCGCTGGAGAAGCAGACTCCACTGCCTGACCCCGTGGTCGTCGCGGTCGTCGACCTGTCGGACCAGGCGTTGTCGCTCGAAGTGTCGGGCGAACTCCTCCATGTCTGGCCCGTTTCAACGGGAAGGAGCGGTTACGCGACGCCGACCGGCGAGTGGCGGGCGCAATGGCTGAGTCCGTATCACCGCTCGTCGAAGTACGGCTGGGCACCAATGCCGTGGTCGGTATTCTTCCATGGCGGTTACGCGATTCACGGCACGACCGAGGTGGATGATCTCGGCCAGCCAGCCTCGCACGGTTGCATCAGGCTTCACCCGGACAACGCGAAAATCTTCTACGATCTGGTCGAGAGCTACGGGACCGGGGCCACCCTGATCCGGATCGTGGAGTAAGTTCCGATGGAACCTGCGGCCCGAAAGCCATGGTCGAACCCGCCGCGGAGCGGTGGCGACTGCGGGACAGGATCGGGATGAGTTCTGCGGCGCGTCCGGCGTCGGATTCCGGGGGACAATGCGTCGCCCGGAAACATCTCTCCGGTCCATACGTTAGACAAGCAACACACCAAGGGAGAAGGCGATGAACGAGAGCGATCCGAAGAGTCCGAAGAATCACATGCCGCCGCCCGATCAAGGCAGCCCAAAGGTCGGCAATCAGACCTCGGACAGGAAGCACGAGCTGAAGGACCAGAAGTTCATGAACCAGCGGTCGCGGATCGACACCGTGCAGCGGAAAGAGCGCATGCGGCAGGACACACCCAAACCGAAGAGCAACAGGTAGGACGGGTCTCCAGCACGGGCCCGGCCGTTCCGAGGATCAGAGTCCCCGGTCAGTGACGCCACCGAGCTTGGTGCACGTCACCTGGGTCGATTGAGCTGACACTCGCTGCCCCGCGCGCGTTGGTGCTCCTGAGGCGCGGGGAGGGGCGGAGGCCGTCGTGCTGGGCTCGCGGGGCGCCGAGCGCACCGGAGTGTGCGCCCGGCACGGTGGACTGCAGGACAGCCTGGTACCGGGCGGGAAGAGCGATGCTGGACTTGGTATCATGACCACGCTCTTCATCGACGCCGATGCGTGCCCCGTGAAGGAGGAGGCCTACAAGGTCGCCGATCGGTATGGCGCGGCCGTCGCGGTGGTGTCGAACAGCTGGATCCGGGTGCCGAAGCATCCCAGGATCACGCTGCAGGTGGTTGCCGCGGGGCCGGACGTTGCGGACGACTGGATCGCGGAGCGCGCGAGGAAGGGCGATGTCGTCGTGACGGCGGACACGCCGCTGGCCGATCGCGCGCTGAAGGCGGGTGCGCAGGCAATCCACCCGGCCGGCCGGCCTTACACGCCGGACAGCATCGGCGGCGCCCTGGCATCGCGCGCCGTGGGTGAGCACCTCCGGTCGTTCGGGGAGATGACCGGCGGTCCGAAGCCGTTCACGCCGGCCGACAGGTCACGGTTCCTGCAGGCGCTCGACGCCGCGATCGTCCGCGCCCGGCGCGGCTGACGGACGGGGCCCAGCGCCGCGGCCACAGGCCCCTCCGCAGTCGGGCAGCGTCCTTCGAGCGAGCGGTCAGTGCGCCGGCGCGCCGCGGCCGAAGAGGCCCCTCGCCACCTGCCATGCCGGCGCGATCCCATACTGGACGGTGGGGATCAGCAGGAAGCCGAGCACGAGCCCGACGAGGAGGTTGAGGAGGGCCGAGACGATCCACTCGGCCAGGCCCGCGATGCCAGAGAGAGCGCTGCCGACCGATGCGGCGGCGTCGTGGATCAGGTCGGCCGGCAAGTGCCAGCCGAATTCTTCCAGCCCATGGACGACGATGCCGCCGCCGACCCAGATCATGGCGGCGGTACCGACTATGCTCAGCCCCTGCAGGAGGACGGGCATGCCCGCCACGATGGTGCGGCCGAGCGAGCGGAGGCCGGCGCTGCGGTCTTCCCGCGCCAGCGACACGCCGACGTCGTCCGCCTTCACGATGATCGCGACGGCGCCATAGACCACGACGGTGATCCCGATGCCGACCACGGCCAGGACGACCGCCGTGAGGAACAGGTTGTCGCCTTCGATCGTGGACAGCGTCAGCGCCATGATCTCTGCGGAGAGGATGAAGTCCGTCTTGATGGCGCCCGCGACCTTCTGGGTCTCGAGTTCCTTCGCGTCGGCGGCTGGACGGACCACCGCCTCGTGGTGGTGGGCCTGGTGCGGCCAGAAGGTCTCGTACACCTTCTCGGCGCCCTCGTAGCAGAGGAAGAGGCCGCCCAGCATCAGGAGCGGCGTGATGGACCAGGGCGCGAGGGTACTGAGGAGAAGAGCGAGCGGCAGCAGAATCAGGAGCTTGTTGCGCAGCGATCCGAGCGCGATCTTCCAGACGATCGGGAGTTCGCGATCGGCGGCGAACCCGACGACGTATTTCGGCGTCACGGCGGCATCGTCGATGACGACGCCCGCTGCCTTCACGCCGGCCTTGGCCGCCTGGCCGAGAACGTCGTCGATGGAGGCTGCGGCGACTTTTGCGATTCCCGCGATGTCGTCCAGCAGCGCCAGAAGTCCCGTCGCCATCGCTATTCCCTCGGAAAGGCCGCCCGATGGCGCACGATGGCACGGGCGCGCTGCGCGTGACAGGGGTTCCGAGTGGCTGAAGGCCCCGCCGTGAGCGGGGCTCAGGTGTCGGCGATGCAGGCCGCCGTGGTTCCGCCGGAGGTCCATTCCAGGAAGGTGCGGTTGGGGGCGAACAGGGCTACCGTCCCGCCACCCTCGTAGCGCTGCGGATCCTGCCGCGACTGCCGCAGCGTCCTTCGATCGCCCCCGGTTTCCACGGAGATGGCGCCGTCGGTCCGCGTGATGCGGAGCAGGAAGCCGTCACAGTCGAAGGTCGTTGCGCTGGCAACCGTGGCCGGCTGCGCCGCAAGCTCCGGTGTGCAGCCGGCGGCGAGCCCCGCGGCAGCCAGTGCGGCCAGCACCATGCGTCGCATCAAGCCCTCCCGGCGAGCGTCTCCCCGTGGAACCGTCCCACGTCGATTCGCGGCGTTGGCAGGATCGCACGAAAGCGGGCCGAGAGGCATGGAACCTGGCGGGCACCCGGTGAGTTTCCTCGCCGAAGCCAGGGTCGATCGGCGATCCCCCCTCCCGGCAGACTACGTCTGGCTTCACACGAACCCCGCGGGCGCCCCCCTCCCGCGGGGTTCCCCTTCCTTTCGGGGTACGCGAGGGCAGGGGCCGGGCAGCAAGCGGAGAAGTCCTGATGACGCAGCTCAAATACGAGATCGTCGAGCACGATGGTGGCTTCGCCTACAAGCTCGGCGACGTCTTCTCCGAGCCGTTCCCCACGCATGACGAGGCTGCAGCGGCGGCGCGGCGCGCAGCACTCGAGCAGCGCGTGGCGGGCGAGACCGCGGCGACGGTGGTCGAGGATGAGTCGGCGAGTGCGAAGCGCACCTAGAGGAGCGCTGGCCGCGCCGCTCGACTGCCCCACGCCCAACGCCTCAGGGGCGCGGACAGGGCGCCGGCATCGCGGCCACATCATCGCAAAGCGGAGAAGGCCTCGCGTGCGGTCCCATCGGACCGTCTGGGCCGCCGACGGTAGCCGCCGAACCCTATCGCGCCGGAGCGGCGGCGGCGAGCTGCTTCTGGCCGGCGCCGGTGAATTCGAGCGCCCTGGCGCCCTTCTTCACGGCCTCCTGCACCTTTTCGAAGGCGCGGACCTCGATCTGGCGGACTCGCTCGCGCGAGACGCCGAACTCGGTCGAGAGCTCCTCGAGCGTGATCGGGTCCTCGGCGAGGCGGCGGGCCTCGAAGATGCGGCGCTCACGGTCGTTCAGGACGCCCATGGCGTCGTGGAGCAGTTCGTGGCGCTGATCGGACTCCTCGCGCTCCGCCATCCGCGTTTCCTGCGTGTCGGAGTCGTCCACGAGCCAGTCCTGCCACTCGCCGCCGCCTTCGCTGTCGGCGCGGAGCGGGGCGTTCAGAGACGAGTCGCCGCCGAGGCGGCGGTTCATCATCTGCACTTCCTCCTCGGTCACGCCGAGGCGGGTCGCGATCTCCTTCACCTGGTCGGGCTTGAGGTCGCCCTCGTCGAGCGCCTGGATCTGGCCCTTCACGCGGCGGAGGTTGAAGAACAGCCGCTTCTGGTTCGCGGTGGTGCCCATTTTCACGAGGCTCCACGAACGCAGGATGTATTCTTGGATGGCGGCCTTGATCCACCACATGGCGTAGGTCGCGAGGCGGAAGCCGCGCTCGGGCTCGAAACGCTTCACGGCCTGCATGAGGCCGACATTGCCCTCGGAGATGACTTCGCCGATCGGCAGGCCATAGCCGCGATAGCCCATGGCGATCTTCGCCACGAGACGAAGGTGGCTCGTCACGAGCTGGTGAGCGGCCTTGCGGTCGTCGTGCTCCCGGTACCGCTTGGCAAGCATGTACTCCTCCTGCGGCTGGAGCATCGGGAAGCGCCGGATCTCTTCGAGATAGCGCGTAAGTCCCGATTCCCCGGCGGCGATGGCAGGAAGAGACGATGAATAAGCCATGTTGGCACCTGCGAAGCTTACCGTAACAACGCCGGGACTCGTCCCGAAGTTTCACGGCACCGAAGGCTCAATGTCGCACAAATCCGGCGGGAGCGCGGCCCGATGTCGGCACCGCGCTTTCCAGAAGCTTCACAGGAGTGGAAAATCCACGCCGTTCCGCCCCCACCAGACCGGCAAACAATGCCCGATGCGCCATGTAGGAATGCGGCGCGTGGACTTCAAGTTCCATAGCGGGGCGGCAGATTTCCGCGCGTCGACAGGTCCCGCGGCCGGGGTGTTCCGGTCACGCTCGCCCGCGCTGGCTCGCGGGCTTTTCAGCCCCGGCAGAAGCGGCGGCCGGCGGCGCTGGTCCAGGTCAACTCGTTGTAGCTTTCCTCGAACTCCACGGTGAGACCGGGGGCCGTGTAGCGGTAGGGCCCGCCCTCGAGCGTGGTGGCGATCGTTCCCTCGATGAGGACTATCGATGTCCGGCTGCCGATGATGGTGATCGAGGGCGCCTGGCGGCAGCGGAACTCCACCGTGCCACGAAAGCCCGACGCCAGGGTGAGGTCGAGCGTCACGCCGGGCGCCATCGGCACGCTGGTGGTGAACTCGACGGTCGGGGTGCATGCTGCCAGCGTTGCGGCGACGCCGATGACCGTCGCCAGCTTCAACGGTCGCGGGAGCCTGGAGTTCTGCGATCGAACCATGGCGATTTCTCCAAGCGGTGAGGGTCAGCCCGTTCCGGTCAGCACGCAGGTCTGACGCACACCGGGCTCCGTGCGGACGAACGATCCGTAGGTGCCGGCGAAGGAGACCGACGCCTCGTGGCCGAAATAGGTCGGATAGGCGCCTGTGTAGACCTTGCTGAAGCTGGATGTCGACAGCTCGATCCTCGTGCCGGTGATGCTGGCCGAAACCTCGGCACCGTCGGCACAGGCGAAGTCCAGCACCATCACGATGTGGTCGAGTTGCGCCGCCATGGGCAGCGGCAGAGGAACAGGCACGCAGCCAGCGGCCGCGATCGAGCCCGCTGCGAACGCCGCCATGATTGCAGCCTGCTTCATGTCGAAGCGTCACGCCCCGAAATTGCGCTGCGGAGCGCCCGGGTGTCGATGCGAGTCTAGGCGCGGGAGCAGGTCTGCCGCTCGCCGAGGCCCGCCCAGACGACGCCCGAGCCGGTGAAGGTGAGGGACGACTCCTCGCCGAAATAGGCCGGCATCGCGCCGGTATAGGTTTCCGAGACGCCGTTCGAGGTCGTCAGGACCACGTAGGAGCCGAAGCTGGCGATGCGGATCGCGCCATCGATGGGGCAGAGATAGGTCTGGGAACCCCCGGCCGAGACCGACGTGGCAACGGTCGCGGTCGTCGGTGCGCAGGCCGAAGCAGCTATGCAGCCGGCCAGCACAGCAGAAGTCAGGGCAAGACGCGTCATCCGATGGCTCCGATTGTCCGGCCGCACGGCTCGTCGCGGGCACGAGGATGTAGGACGATATCACGCCGAGGCGGGATCGAAAGGCCAGTGGCTGCCCATCTGATGGGCACGGCGGTCCGCAGCGCGCCACAGGCCTGGGAAGTACCGGTCGGTTCAACCGCAGGGTGGCAGATCAACGTAGCAGGACGCCGGTCAACGTAGCAGGACGCCGGCTCGCCCCCGCTA
>CAXNGA010000059.1:0-7774 GCA_964201375.1 Kaistiaceae bacterium | reverse complement strand
TCAGTCTCCGTCCGCCGCAGCTGACGCCCGGCGAGCCGGCGACCGTCAACGCGGGCATCGACGTCGGCTCCCATCCATGGGCGGGGCTCCGGATCGACCTTCGCCTCATCGTTGCCGACGCGGCCGGACAGGAGGGCACGACCTCCACCCGCACGTTCACCCTGCCCCAGCGCAGCTTCAGCCTGCCGCTGTCGCGCGCGCTCATCGAGCAACGCCAGATTCTCGCGCTCGACGCCAACCAGCGCGGACGGGTGGCGTCCGCGCTCGATCTCCTGACGGTTGCCCCGAACCTGTTCATCAGCGGCGCGGGCGAATATCTGGCGCTCCGGACGATCTACTACCGCCTCGTCTACGCCACCGACGACGGCGGGCTCGCCGCGGTCGTCAATGCCCTCTGGGACCTTGCCGTCGCCCTCGAGAGCAACCCGGTCGAGAACGCGGGTGCCACTCTCGAAGCGGCCGCCGACGCGCTGCGCGAAGCGCTCGCCCGGGACGCCCCCGACGAGGAAGTGCAGGCGCTGATGGACCAGCTCCAGGCAGCCGTCCGCCAGTATCTCGAAGAACTCTCCGAGCGCGCGCCGACCCAGGCCGACGGCACCATGCCGCCGCCGAACGCCGACGAACGTGCCCAGGAGCAGATCGACGAGATGATCGACGAGATGCGCGACATGGCCGCCAACGGCGAACGCGAGGACGCGCAGGAGGCGCTCGATCGGCTCGAACGCATGATGGAGAACCTGCGGGCCGGCAACCCCGACCCGGCGCAACAGCAACCGCCGGAGGCTACCGAGGCGCTGCAGGATCTTGCCGACATCATCGTGCAGCAGCAGCGCATCCAGGAAGAGACCTTCGCGATCCAGCAGCAGCAGAACGAACCGATCGCAACGCCGCGCACCGACGATGAAGCGCGCCAGCTCCTCGAGGAGCTGCGTCAGCGCAGGGCCGACCAGGCGCAGCAGCTGAACCAGCTACAGGCCGAGCAGCAGGCGCTCGCCGGGACGCTCGACCGGCTGATGGAGGAGATGAACACGCTCGGCTTCCTCGAGCCCGACAACACGCTTGGCGCCGCACGCAACGACATGGACGAGGCGGCGACGGAGCTCGGCGACGGCGACCCGGAGGATGCGGTCCGTGAGCAGCAGGAAGCACTCGCCAACCTCGACGGCGGGGCGCGCGACCTCGCCCAGCAGATCCTCGGCAACCCGAACGGCCAGCTTCGGCGCAGCAATGCCGGCACCGGCGGCAACGATCCGCTCGGACGGCCCATGCCGACCCAGGGGCCGGACTATGGCGACGAGACGGAGGTTCCCGAGGAAATCGACCGGCAGCTGGCCCGTGAAATCCTCGATGCGATTCGCCAGCGGCTGGAGGATGCCGGCCGACCAGAGGTCGAGCGGAACTATCTCGAGCGTCTGCTCGACGACTTGTAGGTACGTTACGCTTCGGTAGGCAGAGCCGCCCGACCGCTTGCACGGCAAGCCCGCCAGCCGCATAAGCTGTCGCGTCCTGGGAGGATTTTCGCATGGTCAAGCGTTCAGGGAGCACAGCCCGGCGCGTTCTGGCAGCCGGAATCGCGTGCGCAGTGCTCGCCGGAGCGGCAGTGGCACAGCAGGCGGCGCCCGGCGGCAGCCGCATCATCTTCGACGACTTCTCCGACCCGCGGACCGGCTGGAGCCAGCACTCCGGCGGTGGCGGGATGGAGAACGGGTATCGCGACGGCACCTACCAGGTGATCATGACGGCGCCAACGCCGCTCCAGCTGATCGGAAGCGGCGTCCGCTTTGCGGTGGGCGCAATCTCGGTCGACGTCGCCAATCTCGCGCCGTCGGTCCCGCACCCGCAGGGCCTGTTCATCCGCGGCGTCGATCCGGACAACTACTACGGCTTCCTCGTCCAGTCGGACGGCACGTTCACCATCTTCCGCTGGGAAGACGGCTTGTATTACAGCGAAAGCCCCGCCAACTCCCCGCTTCCGGAGGGTCTCTACTCCACCGAGGGCCCCAACGCGCTCGACATCACGGCAGAGGGTCCCGCACTCCGCTTCTTCTTCAACTTCCAGGAGCTCTGGCACATCCCGACCACGCGGTGGAACGAAGGCGAAGCCGGTCTTCTAGTCGGCAATCTGACCTTCGACACCGCAGGCACCGTCTTCGACAACTGGCGCATGGAGATACTGCGCTGAACCGATGCGAGGCGGAGTAACGATGCGGCCGCTCCTTGCGGCCGGCATCGTCGTCTTCCTCGCAGCCGGCGTTTCGCACGCCCCCGGGCAAGGGGCGTCCGACCTGCCGGGGCCTGCCTTCGTGTTCGACGATTTCGCCGACCCCGGGACGGGCTGGACCGTCCGTTCAGACGGCAGGACGGAGATGGGCTACCGGGACGGCACTTACCGGATCGCCATGGCGGCCCGCTCGCCGGTGCAACTCGCCTCGGCCGGGCAGGCCGTCGCCGACGGACGCGTGGCGATCCGCCTCCGGGACCTCTCGCCCTCGGCCCCGCATCCGGCGGGGCTCTTCGTCAGGGCGCAGGACGCCGGCAACTTCCATGGCTTCGCGGTCCTCTCGGACGGCTCCTTCCTCGTATTCCACTACGTCGATGGCGTGTTCGTCCAGGATTCACCGGAGGGCGCGCTGGTGCCGTCGGGGCTCTATCGCCGTGATGGCGCCGAGAACGACATCGCCATCGAGGCTGGCGCCTCGCGCCTCGTCTTCCTCCTCAACTATGTCGAACTCTTCCGCATCTAGAATGCCCTGTGGACCGGAGGCGAAGCAGGCCTCCTTGCAGCCAACCCGACCGACGGGCCCGCCGGCACGGCATTCGATACCTGGCGGATCGACCGCTTCACCTGCCCGTTCTCGCCGCGGCCGGTCTGCGCGCCGGGCTGACCGGCCCTCCTGCCATTGACATCGCGCCGTCCTTGCGCGACCCGTCGCGCCTTCTGATCAAGGCGGGGCCTGGGCCGTGCGCGTTCTCGACGAATACCTTGCTACCGGTGCGTGGCGCGACCTCGTCCGGAAGTATGAAACCCCCCTCGTCGTGGTTGATGCCGCCATCGTCCGCGAGCGCGCCCGCGCGCTTCGCCGGGCCTTTCCGGGCGCCAGGCTCTTCTACGCGCCGAAGGCCAACTACAACCCGCACATCGTCCGCCTCATCGTCGAGGAGGGCTTCGGCATCGACGCTGTCAGCCCGATGGAAATCCGGCTCGGCACCTCGCTCGGGGTCGAGCCGCAGGACATCGTCTATGTCGAGAACGCCATGTCGCCGGCTGACCTGGGCTACGCGGTCGCCGAGGGTGTGCGTGTGGTCCTCGGCTCGCTGGGCTCGGTACAGCGCTACTGCGTGGCGAAGCCGGACTCGAATGTCAGCCTGCGCGTGAACGGCGACATCGGCGCCTCCTCGCACCACTACACCTTCACCGCCGGCCCCAAGACCAAGTTCGGCATCCACGTCTCGCACCTTGCCGAGGCGCGCGCGATCTGCGCTGCACACGGCGTCAGGGTCACCGGCCTCCAGCAGCACATCGGCTCGAACTGGCTCGACCCCGAACCGTTCGTGACGGCGGCCGAGGCGCTGGTCGCGATCGCCAAATCGTTCCCCGACGTGACGATGCTCGATTTCGGCGGCGGCTTCGGCATTCCCTACCGCCAGGAGGATCACCCGCTCGACGTCGATGCCCTCGGCGAGGCGATCCGCCACCTCCTGCGCGGCCACAGGACACCGTCGGGCGGCGACTACGAGATCGGCTTCGAGCCCGGCCGCTACCTCGTTGCCGAAAGCTCCGCAATCCTGACCACCGTGCACGACCGCAAGATCGGATCGACCGGCCGCGTCTTCATCGGCACCGACACCGGCTTCAACCACCTCATCCGGCCCGCGCTCTACAATTCGTACCACCGCATCCTGAACCTCACCGGCGCGGATCGGGAGACCGAGCGCGTCGACGTCTGCGGCAATCTCTGCGAGGAGTCGGACTATCTGGCGCGCGACCGCATGCTGCCATCGGCGAAGGAAGGCGACGTGCTGGCGATCATGGATGCCGGCGCCTACGGCCTTGCCCAGGCGGGCGACTACAATCTCCGCCTGATCCCCGCCGAGGTGTTGGTCGACGGCGACAGCCACCGCCTGATCCGGAAGCGCCGGACCTTCAACGACGTGATGGCGCAGTTCGACGTCTGACGCGCCTGCGGAGGGACGCGCCGCCCCTCGCGGATCCCTGTAGCCGCTGTCCTGGCAACGGCGTCACACGGCCCCTCGCGACGGAAGGGGCGACGGCGGAAAACGGATGCCCGCCGCCGTCCGCTGGCCGGCACGCCGTGCCGCAACAGCGCATTGGCGGACCGTTCATCGGCTGGTAAGAGGTGCGACACGCCGTGGACCGGGGGCCAGCCCCGCCCGCGAGGAGTGCCGTGCCGAAACGGCCGGCGGGGAGGAGCATCTCTTTGAGCCACACCGTCTATCATCTGCGGAAACCGCGCGTCCAGCGCAGCACGCTCGCCGTGCCGGGGTCGAACCCGGGCATGTTCGAGAAGGCGCTCGCGAGCGACACGGACTTCATCTTCCTAGACCTCGAGGACGCCGTGGCGCCGCCCGACAAGGAGCAGGCCCGCAGGAACATCGTCCAGGCGCTGAACGACCTCGACTGGCGCGGCGCCGGCAAGACGATGTCGGTCCGCATCAACGGCCTCGACACGCATTACATGTACCGCGACGTGGTCGACCTCATGGAGCAGGCCGGCACCAGGATCGACACGATCCTGGTGCCCAAGGTCGGCGTGCCGTCGGATCTCTACGCCGTCGAAATGATGGTCAACCAGATCGAGATGGCGAAGGGGCTCCGGAACAGGGTCGGCCTCGAGGCGCTTATCGAGACCGCGCTCGGCATGGCCAATGTCGAGGCCATTGCCGCCTGGACCGGCCGGCTCGAGGCGCTGCACTTCGGCGTCGCCGACTACGCGGCTTCGAACAAGGCTCGCACCGTCAACATCGGCGGCCTCAACCCCGACTATCCCGGCGACCAGTGGCACTTTGCGCTGTCGCGGATGACCGTTGCCTGCCGCGCCTACGGCCTCAGAGCCATCGACGGCCCGTTCGGCGATTTCAAGGATCCGGACGGCTTCAAGCTGGCCGCACGCCGTGGCGCCGCCCTCGGCATCGAGGGCAAATGGGCGATCCATCCGAGCCAGATAGCGCTCGCCAACGAGGTGTTCTCGCCGTCGGCCGCCGAGGTCGACAAGGCGAAGCGCATCGTGATCGCGCTGAAGGAGGCCGAGGCGCAGGGCAAGGGCGCCGCGGCGCTCGACGGCAAGATGATCGACGCCGCCTCCGAGCGCATGGCCCGCAACGTCCTCGTCGTCAACGATGCCATCGAGGCCGCCGCGCAGAAGCGCGCCACGGCCGCCGCCTGACGGAGCCATCATGGACATTCACGAGTACCAGGCGAAGGAAGTCCTTTCGCGCTATGGCGTGCCGGTAGCGAGGGGCGTAATCGCCTACGCCGCCGAGGATGCCGTCGCAGCTGCCCGCGAGGTCGGGGGCGAACGCTGGGCCGTCAAGGCGCAGATTCATTCCGGCGCCCGCGGCAAGGCCGGCGGCATCAAGCTCGCCAGGAGCGAGGCTGAGGTCCGTTCGGCCGCCGAGGCGCTCCTTGGCAAGACGCTTGCGACCATCCAGACGGGGCCAAAGGGCAAGCTCGTCGGCAGCGTCTACATCGAGGCCGCCACCGACATCGACCACGAATACTACCTGTCGTTCCTGATCGACCGGCAGACGGAGATGACGATGGTCGTCGCCTCGGCCGCCGGCGGCATGGACATCGAGGAAGTTGCCACGAACCATCCGGAGCAGATCGTCCGCATGGCGATCGACCCGGCGCTCGGCATGCGGCCGTTCCACGCCCGCCAGCTCGCCATCGCGCTCGGCCTCGGCAAGGGGATGCTCGGCAAGGCCGCGGAAGCGATCCTCGGCTGCTACGAGGCCTTCGTCGACAGTGACGCGACGATGCTCGAGATCAACCCGCTCGTCTCCACCAAGCAGGGGACGATCCTGGCGCTCGACGCCAAGATGTCGGTCGACGAGAACGCGCTGTTCCGCCATGCCGACCTTGCCGAGCTCCGCGACAAGACACAGGAAGACCCGCGCGAGACCTTCGCCAATGACGGCGGCCTTTCCTATGTCGGCCTCGACGGCAACATCGGCTGCATCATCAACGGCGCCGGCCTTGCGATGGCAACGCTCGACATGATCAAGCTCGCCGGCGGCGAACCCGCGAACTTCCTCGACATCGGCGGGGGCGCCTCGCCCGAGCGCGTTGCGAAATCGTTCCGCGCGGTGCTGCAGGACGCGAACGTCGAGACGATCCTCGTCAACATCTTCGCCGGCATCAACCGGTGCGACTGGGTCGCCGAAGGCGTCATCAAGGCGATCGAGGAAGTGAAGGTCCCGGTCCCGCTCGTCGTCCGCCTCGAAGGCACCAACGTCGAGCAGGGCATGGCGATCCTCCGCGCCGCTCCCTACCCGATCATCATCGCCGACTCGCTCGCCGACGCCGCCAGCAAGGCCGTCACCGCGTGGCGCGGCTTCCAGAAGAAGGCGAGCTAGGCCGATGTCCGTTCTCCTCAACAGGAACACGAAGGTCCTCGTCCAGGGCATCACCGGACGCATCGGCAACTTCCACGCCACCGACATGATCAGGCACGGCACGCGCGTGGTCGGCGGCGTCACTCCGGGCAAGGGCGGCAGCACCTCGCTCGACCTGCCGGTATTCGATTCCATGAAGGATGCCGTGGCAGCGACCGGCGCCACCGCCTCGATCGTGTTCGTGCCGCCCGCGGGCGCAGCGGACTCGATCATGGAAGCCGCCGACGCCGGCATCACCTTCTGCGTCTGCATCACCGACGGCCTGCCGACGCAGGACATGGTGCAGGTGAAGAGCTTCCTCCGCCGCTTCCCGGCCGATAAGCGCATGCGCTTCGTCGGCCCGAACTGCGCCGGCGTCATCACGCCCGGCGAGGGCATGATGGGCATCATGCCGCCGCACATCTACCTCCCCGGGCGCGTCGGCGTCGTCGGCCGGTCCGGCACGCTCGGCTACGAGGCCGCCGCGCAGATGCGCGCCTACGGCATCGGCATCTCGACCTCGGTCGGCATCGGCGGCGACCCGGTCAACGGCTCGTCGCACAAGGACATCCTCGAACTGTTCGAGGCCGATCCGGATACCGATGCTGTCGTGCTGATCGGCGAGATCGGCGGCCCGCAGGAAGTGGAAGCCGCCGCCTACATCAAGGAGAAGATGACGAAACCCGTCGTCGCCTACATCGCCGGCCTCTCGGCCCCGAAGGGCCGCCGCATGGGCCATGCCGGCGCGGTGGTCTCGTCGGTCGGCGAGAGTGCGCAGGAGAAGGTCGAGATCCTCAAGGCCGCCGGCGTCCACGTTGCGCCGACGCCATCGGACATCGGCGCGACGATGGCGCGGGTTCTGAAGGTCGCGGCATAGGGGGACCCGGCAACCTGGAAGACCGCCGCCGGAATCGGCGAGCGGATTTCGGTCTTCGGTGAAGCCGGCGTGTTCGGGGTGCCGGGCAGCGGTTGCTGCGGCCTCAGCCTCCGCGGCGGCATCAACTTCCACCTCTAGTGGATGGAATCTAACACTTGGTGCCCTCGCCTGACGGCGGCGATGATTCTGTCGGGATCGGCGGTCCAGGTGAAAGGCTTGGGCATCTGGTTGGTTTCCTCGACGAAGCGATTGATGGCGGCCTGGAGATCGACGACCGAGCGG
>CAXNGA010000058.1:0-7816 GCA_964201375.1 Kaistiaceae bacterium | reverse complement strand
TGCTCCGGCTCCGGCTCCGGCCGCCGAGCCTGCCCCGGTTGCTCCGGCTCCGGCTCCGGCTCCGGCCGCCGAGCCTGCCCCGGTTGCTCCGGCTCCGGCTCCGGCCGCCGAGCCTGCCCCGGTTGCTCCGGCTCCGGCCGCCGAGCCTGCCCCGGCCCCTGCCGCCGAGCCCGTTCCGGTCGCCCCGGCCGCGGCTGCTCCGGCGGTCGTTGAGACCCCGGCAATCACCCTCGCCTTCGAGGATGTCGGCAATCCGACGCTCCTCACGGCGGTCGCCAACGGTGACGTCGCCGCTGGCGAGCAGGTTGCCATGCAGTGCGCCGGTTGCCACAGCCTTGGCGAGGGCGAGGCGAACCGCTTCGGCCCGAACCTCTATGGCCTCGTCTACCGTGTCGTCGGCACCCATGAGGGCTTCACCTACTCGCCAGCCCTCGCGGGGCTCGGCGGCCAGGGCGCCGTGTGGACCTATACCGGGCTCGACGCCTTCCTCACCAACCCGCAGGTTGCGATCCCCGGCAACACTATGCCCTTCGGCGGCATCGCCGACGCCGGTCAGCGCGCCAATCTTATCGCCTATCTCCGGTCGCTCGCCGCCGAGCCGGCACCGGTCGCGTTCGCTCCGTAGCCACGCGGGTTTGAACTCGAGAAAGGCCGCGCTCCCGGGAGCGCGGCCTTTCTGCTTTTCGGGAGCTTGGCGTCGTGCACCGCGCCCCGCATCCTTTCGAACGATCCTCCGCGATCGCGGGAGCGGGACTGCCTCCTGCGTCCACAATTCTCCGTCGATCCCTGTCCGCGAAGCCGATGGACGGGCATAGTACGGACACCTTGGGAGAGGGTGTGATGCTGAGGATGCCGTTTCGCTCATCGGCGGTCTCGCCGCCTGTTCGTCGCCCGAAATGGGCCGCGGCAACGCTGATCCTGTCGCTGGCGCTTATGCTCGCCGCCTGCGGCGAGTCCGGGGAGGGCGAGGCGCCGATCCCGGACACGACGCCGGTGGCTCCGGTCGCGCCCGAGGCAGTTCCTGCCGCACCGCCGGCGGCGCCTGCTGCAATGCCTGCCGCCCCGGTCGAGCGGGCGCCGGGTCCTGAGGCAGCGATTCCTGCAACGCCCCCGCCGCCGCCGGCGCCCGCTCCGGAAGCCGGGCCGATCATGCCTGCCGAGCCCGTCCCCGCGGTTCCGCCGGAGCCTGCGCCGGCCGGGCCTGTCGTGGCTCCCGAGACGCCCGCCGCTCCGCCTCTTCCCGCCATCCCCGTCGTCGCGTTGCCCGGGGAGACCGACCCCGCCCTTGTTGCCCGGCTGGCCGTGGCCGATCCGGACGCAGGACGCCTCGTTGCGGCGCGTTGCAGTGCGTGCCACGCGTTCGAAGCCGGTGCCGGCGCCGGGAACGGGCCGAACCTCTATGACGTCCTCGGCGGCCCGGTCGGAGGCGCCTCCGGCTTCGCCTACTCGCCTGCCCTTGCAGCGCTTGGGGCGACAGGGGCCGTCTGGAGCTACGACCTTCTCGACGCGTTCATCGCGGCCCCTTCAGTCACCGTGCCCGGAACGCGCATGGGCTTCGGCGGCTTGTCCGACGAGGTGGAGCGCGCCAGTCTCATCGCCTATCTCCGGTCCCTGTCGGACGCCCCGCTGGCGCTTCCCGGCGACCCTGCGGCGGACCCCTTCCGGGCCGGGATCAAGTCGCTCGGGCTTCGCCCGGTGGTCTTCACGGTGGAGCAGGTCCAGATCGGCAGGGACTACTATCGCCGGTACTGCGCGACCTGCCACGGCCTGAGCTTCGAGGGCATCTGGTACGGCACCGAATGGGGCCAGGCGACGCCGCTGGCGGACGAGCGGTTCGAGCGCCGGTGGTTCGTCCGATCACTCGCCGATTTCGTGGCGGCAATGGAAGAGACCGACATCCTCAACTACGCCAGCCTTCACGACGGCCTCAGCCCTGACCGATATGTCGCGGTCGCCGCCTACCTCCTGGAGCAGTACGGCTTCGTCGCAGGTGACGTGCCGCTGCCCGTGGAGCCTGAGGCGCTTCGCGGGATCGGGTTCTGGCAGTAGCGCGAGGCAGGGCCGCCGTCAGAGAACGGCGAACTCCGGCCCTGACCAGTCCCGGTCAGGATAATTCGGGTCCATCTTCTCGAGCGCGGTTCGCACTGCGCTGGCGATGACCGCGTTACGCGCCCATTTCCGGTCCGACGGCACGACCGTCCATGGCGCCCACGCGGTCGAAGTCCGGTCGAGCATAACCTGGTACGCGGCCGCGAATTCGTCCCAGGCACGCCGGTCCCCGAGGTCGCCGGGGCTGAACTTCCAGCGCTTCTCGGGATCGGACCGGCGCTCTTCCAGGCGCTGCCGCTGCTCCTCCTTCGAGATGTTGAGCATGAATTTCAGGATGGTCGTGCCGCTGTCGGCGACCAGGCGCTCGAATGCGTTGATGTGGTCGTAGCGCCGCTCGATGTCGGCCACCGGCACAAGCCCGCGCACCCGGGCGACCAGCACGTCCTCGTAGTGCGAGCGGTTGAAGATGCCGATCGTCCCGCGCCGCGGCACCGCGGCGTGGACCCGCCAGAGGAAGTCGCGGGCGAGTTCTGGCCTGGTCGGCTCGCCGAACGCGGTGACCGTGACCCCGAGCGGGCCGGTCGCGTTGAAGACGGCGCGGATCGTTCCGTCCTTGCCACTCGTGTCGATGCCCTGCAGCTCCACCAGCAGCGCGCGCCTCCCTTCGGCGTAGAGCCGGTCCTGCAGCGCGTCGATCGCCTGCGCATCCGCTGCAAGCCGTGTCTCGGCCTCGTCTTTGGTGCGGAACGGGGTCGTGGCTGCCGGGTCCTGCGTCGTAAGGTCGAGTGTGTCGGCCATCACAGCGGCAACTCGCGATGGCGGGCAACGATCGTGTCGCCGAGCCTTTCGACCGCGAGCGCGCCCTCCAGTGTCCGCTGCACCACCACGTTCCGCCGGTCCGCTTCGTCCCGCTTCCGCGTCAGGAGGCCGAGCCGGCCCATCGTGTCGAGGGCGCGCGTGATGGCGGGCTTGGTCACATCGAGCTTCCGGGCCAGCGCGCGCACCGTATGGGGTGGTGGCTCCAGATAGACCGTCAGCAGTACCGCCTGCTGCCGCGCCGACAGGTCCGGCTGGTCGGACCGGACGAGGTCGAAGATGACGTCATGCCAGAGGCGAAGCGCCTGGCTCGGCCTCAGCTCGGCGGGCATTCTTCCAGACTCACGCGACGATTGTTTCGGAACCGAACTGTTACGCCGGAGAAGGGGTGGCCGGCAAGGGGCTGCGACAGGGAACCGGCCGGACGGACCGTCGCTCGGGAAGGTCCAAGCCGCTGGGCCCCGTCATGGCCGGGGCGATGAACCGGGTAGCCTCGTGAAACCGATGGAGCGGGCGACCTGCTAGTCCGCGCGGAGATTCGCCCGCCCGATCGCGTAAACCGCGTCCCGCCCCATGACGAACGGCTTCAGCTCCGCACCGAACAGCCCCGCAAACGCCCGGTGGAACAGCGACAGGCCGCCGGCATAGGCACCGAAAGCGGGCAGTACCGCGCGGCGGCCGTCCTGGGCGAAGCAGCGGCGGCGGACGGAACCGCCTCGCCCGACGACGCGGACGACCGGGTGGAGGTGGCCGGCGATCTCGCCGTCCGGGGCGCCCATCAGCGGCTCGTGGACGAAGCGGAGCGGGCCGGCGCGAAGCTCGGCCATCTCGACCCCGCCAGCCCTGCCGCCGATCTCGGGGTCGTGGTTGCCGGCGATCCAGATCCACTCCCGGCGGCGCTGGAGCCCCGCGAGCATTTCGGCGTGCTGCGGCAGCAGCCGTCCCGCCGCCTCGCTTTCGTGAAACGAATCGCCCAGCGCCACGACCACGCGCGGCGCGAACCGCTCGACCACGCGCGCGAGCCGCGCGAGCGTCTCGCCGGTGTCGTAGGGCGGCAGCATCTGGCCGCGCCGGGCGAACGTCGATCCCTTCTCGAAATGGAGGTCGGCGACCACGAGCATCCGCTCCGCCGCCCACCACAGCGCGCCGTCGGGCGTCGGCAGGAGCTCCGCGCCGACGATCCGCATTTCCGCTTCGGGCGGCGCCGGACGCGGTCCGGCAACAGCGGCAAAGCCACCCGCGAAACCGAAGCCGTCGAACGCTGCCGCCATGTCCCTCATTCCATCGCCTCGCGGATGATCCCTTCCGCGGCGTCGCGGAGAATGTCCTCGCGGGCTTCGCCGCCCACCGATTCCTTGCCGATGTCGAGCATCACCGGGACCGCGAGCGGCGAGATGCGGTCGAGCTTCTTATGGACGATTCGGCCTGATATGCGCGAGAGCATGTCCGACAGCCGGCGGATGTCGAGAAGCCCGGAAGCCGCATCCGTCCACGTCGCGCGCATGAGGATGTGGTCCGGCTCGTGGCGGCGCAACACGTCGTAGACGAGGTCGGTCGAGACCGTGACCTGCCGCCCGCTCTTCTCCTGGCCCGGCGACCGGCGCTCGACCAGCCCTGAGATGAGCGCCGTGTTCCGGAACGTGCGCTTGAGGAGATAGCTCTCCGCCAGCCAGGCCTCGAGGTCGTCGCCAAGCATGTCGCGGTCGAACAGCTCTTCCACCGTCGGCCTGCCGGCGGAAAACGCCGCGCCGATGTCGCCGAGGCACCAGACGCCGAGCGCATAGTCCGAGGCGACGTAGCCCATCGGCCTGAGGTGCGCCCGCTCGAGCCGCCGCGTCAGCAGCATGCCGAGCGTCTGGTGCGCGAGCCGCCCTTCGAAGGGGTAGGCGACGAGGTAGGTGCGGTTGCCCCGGGGAAATGTCTCGACCAGGAGCTGGTCCGTGCCGGGCAGCATCGAGCGCTCCTGCTGCAGCCGCAGCCAGTCCGCGACCGTATCCGGGAGGCGGTGCCATTCCCCGGGATCGGCGAGGAGCGCGCGCACGCCCTTGGCAAGATAGGTCGTGAGCGGGAATTTCCCTCCGGCGTAGATCGGGATCTTCGGCGTGTCGTCCTTCGTCCGGGTGGCGATCACCTCGTTGTCGCGGATGCCGCCGAAGGCGAGCACCTGTCCGGCGAACAGGAACGTGTCGCCCGGCGCGAGCGTCTCGATGAAATACTCCTCGATCTTGCCGAGGACGCGCCCGCCACGGAGCGGCACGGCGTTCCTGCTCATCCGCGTCATCCGGACGTTGAGGAGCGGCGCCTCGATGATGGTGCCGACATTGAGCCGGTACTGCTGCGCGATCCGCGGGTTGGCAACGCGCCAGCGCCCGTCTTTGTCCTTCTGGATCCTGGCGTAGCGCTCGTAGCTTCGGAGCGCGTAGCCGCCGGTCGCCACGAAATCGACCACACGCTCGAACGTCTCGCGGTCGAGATCCTGGTAGGGCAAGGCCGTGCGGACCTCGTCGAACAGCTCCTCGAAGGTGAAGGGCGCAGCGGTCGCCATGCCGAGGACGTGCTGCGCCAGTACGTCGAGCCCGCCGGGGCGGACCGGCGGCGTGTCCTGTGCACCGAGATAGTTGGCGTCGAGCGCGGCACGGCACTCCAGCACCTCGAAGCGGTTCGCGGGCACCAGAATCGCCTGCGACGGCTCGTCGAGCCGGTGGTTGGCGCGCCCGATCCGCTGCGCCAGCCGGCTCGCCCCCTTCGGCGCCCCGACATTGATGACGAGGTCGACGTCGCCCCAGTCGATGCCGAGGTCGAGCGTCGAGGTGCAGACGACGGCCCGCAGTGCCCCCGCCGCCATCGCCGCCTCGACCTTCCGCCGCTGTCCCGCGTCGAGCGAGCCGTGGTGAAGCGCGATCGGCAGGCTCGAGGCATTGATCCGCCAGAGCTCCTGGAAGATGAGCTCCGCCTGGCTCCGCGTGTTGACGAACACGAGCGACATCCGGTGCTCGCCGATCGCCTTCAGGATGTCGCCATAGGCGTAGCGCGCGGTGTGCCCGGCCCAGGGGATGCGCTCCTCGGAATCGAGGATCGCGATCTCGGGCTTCGCCCCGCCCTCGACCAGCACCAGCTCCGAAAGCCGCCGCCCGCGCTCGTCGCCGGGGTAAGCAAGCGCGGGCAGGCCGGCAGCGGGAGCGAGGCCGGCCCGGACGGGGATGCCGCGGCCGGCGGCTAGGGATTTGCTGCGGGACTTCGAGGAAGGAGCATCGTCGAAATCGGCATCGTCGCCCCCTTCACCTCTCCCCTGGGGGGAGAGGTCGGATCGAGGCGGAACGCGTCGATCCGGGTGATGGGGTTTCGGCCGCCCGGCCTGCGCTCCCTCGGAGTCATCGGGTCGTGCCGAATCCGCCGGCTCCGAAACCCCCTCACCCTCCTCGCCTGGGGCTCGCTCCGCTCGCCAGGGCGCGGAGCCCTCTCCCCGCCGGGGAGTGGGGGAGTGCCGGTCGGCATCATCGGGATTTCCATCACCGCCATCGTCCCGCACCGCCTGCGGCACCAGCCACGCGCGGAGGTCGTCCGGCTGCGCCACCGTGGCCGAAAGGCCGATCGTCACCAGGCCGGGCGCATGCCGCCTGAGCCGGGCGAGGGCGAGCGCCAGGAGGTCGCCGCGCTTGGACGTCACGAGCGAGTGGAGTTCGTCGAAGATCACCACGCGGAGGTTCGCGAACAGCCGCTCCGCCACGGACGAGGCCAGCAGCAGCGCCACCTGCTCGGGCGTCGTCAGCAGCATGTCCGGCGGGTCGAGCCGCTGGCGCGTCCGCTTGTGCTGCGGAGTGTCGCCGGTACGCGTCTCGAGCCGGACCGGCAGCTTCATTTCCGCCACCGGGCGCTCGACGTTCCGGGCGATGTCGATCGCGAGCGCCTTGAGCGGCGAGACGTACAGCGTATGGATGCCCTCCGGCCGCGGCACTCCGGCTGGCCGCGCCGCGAGCGACACGAGGCTCGGCAGGAAGCCGGCGAGCGTCTTGCCGGCGCCGGTCGGCGCGATCAGGAGCGTGGACCTTCCCGCGGTGGCATTGGCGAGGAGCGCGAGCTGGTGCGGCCGCGGCGTCCAGCCGCGCGCGGAGAACCAGCCCGAAAAGCGCTCGGGCAGGATCGGTGGCGGCGGCGCCTCGGCGCGCCGTTGCGGCAGGCCTGTGGCCTTCCGTCGCCGCGTGGTCGCGATTGCCTTCAAGCATTCTCCTCAGGCAGAACCGGAGCGATCATGCCCAAAATCACGGTTGCGAACGAGCCCGAGCCTGGCGCCCCGCGCCGCCAGCTCGCCGGCCTACTCACGGTGGAGACCGATGGCCGCTCCTTCGTCGACCTCACCTCCGCCGTCTTCGGCTGGCTCCGGCGGGAGCGGGCCGGTGACGGCCTCCTCACGGTCTTCGTCCGCCACACCTCCGCGTCGCTGACGATCCAGGAGAACGCCGACCCCGATGTCCGCGCCGATCTTCTCGACGCGCTCGACCGCCTCGCCCCCGAGGAGGCCCCCTACCGTCACGCCGACGAAGGCCCCGACGACATGCCGGCTCACGTGAAGGCGGTGCTGACCGGTACGAGCCTCTCCGTGCCGGTCTCCGCCGGTGTGCCTGTGCTGGGAACGTGGCAGGCGCTCTACCTCGTCGAGCATCGATCCGAGCCGCGCCGGCGCGAGATCAGGCTCCACTATCTCGGTAGTTGACGGTGGATAGCGCGAAAGTCACCCCGCCTGGTCCGTACGGTTTCGGCTAACGTGGGGCGGCGGCAGCCTGGGCCGCGGGGCAAGGGGTGCGGATCATGCTGAAGGAATTCCGGGAGTTTGCGCTTCGGGGCAACGTCGTCGATCTCGCCGTCGGCGTGATCATCGGCGTCGCTTTCGGCGCCATCGTGACGTCCCTCGTGCAGGATGTCTTCTCGCCGATCATCGGTCTCATCACCGGTG